>JAGAKC010000124.1 GCA_017848155.1 Oscillospiraceae bacterium
CCTCAAGAAGTCTGAATATCACCATACGCACAGCGTGAAGTACGAACATGACAGCAAGTACCTTTACAACGCTCATGATGTCAGCAGTCGTTGTGAAGATGTTGATTATCTCCATCAGCATAAAGGTATCGATAAATGCACCAATACCCATGAACACGCATAAACTGACTATGCTGGAAAGCGGCAGCCTATAATCATGACGGAAAGCGTATTTCACGATGTAGAGAACGTTGGAGATGAGCCGTGACATTCTGATCTTATCCTTTTTATTTTCGCTTTTTACACTCATGCCGTCACCTCCTCTGCAAGGTAGTTCTGCGCCTGCAATCTCCACATCTCCGCATACTTTCCGTTAAGCTTCATAAGCTCGGAGTGGGTGCCCTGTTCAATGACGGTACCCTGTTCAAACATATAGATACGGTCAGCGTCACGGGTAGCGGAAAGACGGTGGGAGATGAATATCACCGTTTCTCCGTCGGTTGCGGTCAGCATATTCCTGTACATGTTGTATTCCGCAATAGGGTCAAGTGCGGAGCTTGGCTCGTCAAGTATCACTATATCAGGCTTTCGGGCAAATACTCGTGCAATGGCTATCTTCTGTGCCTCGCCGCCCGAAAGTCCCAAACCGTTCTCGTCAAATTCCTTTGTGACCATCGTGTCGATGCCCTTTTCAAGGCTGTCGAGCTTTTCTCCGAACTGTGCCTTTCGCAGCGAATCCTCAACAAGCTTTCTTTCCTCGTCGTTCTTTGGCTTGCGCATCAGGACGTTATGAGAAAGGGGAAGTGCGAATACCTGAAGGTCCTGGAAAACTGTACCGAAACGACGGTGCAATGACTTCGGCTCGTAGCTTGCGGTGTCCTTGCCGCTTATCCTGACAGCGCCCTCTGTAGGGGAATACAGACCCATTATCAGCTTCACAAGAGTCGTCTTGCCTGCGCCGTTGTGACCGACGATGGCTATCTTCTCGCCCTTGCGTATCGAGATATTCACATCGTGAAGGGTAGGCTTGCCTGCGCCCTCATAAGTAAAGCTCATGTCCTTTATCTCGATATCCGAAAGGTCCTTTGCCTTTATAAGCTCGTCTGCGCTCGTCTTTGGCTCGTAGGAAAGGAACTCACGCAGGTTCTTTACGAATGCGCTCTCCTTTGCAAGCGCCACGATAAGCTCCACTGCGTCAGAGGTGCGCCATGAAAGCGTCGACAGCGCAGGTATCATCGCAACATATGCGGCGGTCTGTACCTCACCCTCGTTCAGCACGAATGCTATGTACAGATAGGGCAGGATAGTCGACAGGACGTTATACAATATCCATTTCAGCGGCTCGATGACGCACAGCTTCCTGCGTATCTGCCTTGTGCGCTCCTCCATTTCATCATAAGCCTTTTCGTGACGTGCAAGAAGCAGCCTGCCTATGCCGAAAAGACGCAATTCCGCCGCATATTTCTTTTCATAGAACACACGCTTTGCATAGCCGCCGATGCGCCCGTCACGGGTGTTCGACATATCAAGGGAATAGTAAAGGTCGCCCTCTTTCTTGCCGAAAAGCATTGATATCGCAACCATCGGCACGATAAATATCAGCAGCCACGGGTCCACATCCGCAACTATTATGGTGGCAGCTGCCACCGATGCGATACCTGCGACAAGGTACGCAGAATAGTACAGGATATTGTTTCCTCTCCACTGACATTCGTTCAGCGCACGGGTGTACTTGTCGTAAAAGTCAGGGCGCTCAAACTCTGCGTACTCCATCGAGATGGACTTTTGTATTACACGCTTGTAGAAATCCTGATACATCTTCGGCAGGAACTGCTTTTCGCACAGCTGGTGTATAGCCGCCGTGATATGGATGCCTATATGTCCTATACACATTGCGCCGACAAAGGAAGCGAGCGCCGTAAATGGCGTTTTGTTTTCTATCGCAACATATATCCACTCTGTAAGGTACACCGAAAATATCGTCCAGAAAACGTTCTCGTTGAACTCCTTGATGAACGTATATATGACGTAGCCCTTGCTCCCCCGCCACAATATTTTCAGCATATACAGCACATTGGACAGAGAAGATGGTCTTTTATCTTTTTTCATGTTTCCCTCCTGTTGTTCTGTTTGTTCTGTTTTTCTATTCTAACACATTTTTGTAAATAAATCAAGCGTTTTAAATAAGATGTTTTTAAACACCTGTGTGATCTCCCTTTTTTGAGGTACAGCCGTTATCTGTCGTCGTTTATGATGACGGTAAGCTCCTGCGGCATATCCTTAAGCAGCTTTTTTGCAATAGCAGGTCTTATGTCGTACTCGTCTATCCTGTCTATCGGCAGCCAGCACATCTTTTCCTTATCGCCGCCTGTTGTGATGCTTGTTTTGACATATTCCTTCCTGGTCTTTGGCTTCATGAGATAATAAAGCTCCAGAGTGTGACAGCAAAGTCCCTCAAGTGCGCCGTCACCGTCAAAGAAATTCTGAACAAGACATATCGGTCTTTCGATCACGAACTCATCTCCCGTTTCCTCGGCAACTTCACGGAGTATTGCGTCCTCGGCCTTTTCGCCTATATGTACTCCGCCGCCCACGGTGTAGTAGTATCCGCATTTTTCGCCGTACGAGAACAATGCATATCCGTCTGATACGATCATTGCCCCTACACGGTATCTGAACCAGTCCTTTCCAAGGCAGAAACAGCAGTCAAATTTCTTGTCCATATAAAGCTCCTTTCTTTCACAAAAACAAAAAAGCGTGCACTTCATACAGAAATGCACGCTGTGGACGCTTATGATAACGCATCAGAAAATAATGCGCATAACGGCAGACAAGTGTTCATTTCCGAATATGGATATAGATGTTGTGCGATGTGTAGTAGTAAACATATCGTCTGCCTCCTTTCAAAATAATGGATACAGTATAACACCAAAATCATGATCTGTCAAGTGTTTCCTGAGAACTTTGTACATCAGGCGCTGAATAATACGGTGCGGCACTTGATTTTCGACGGAAAATGGTTTATAATATAAAATGGATCGATATCCGAAAAAACGGCGGCTTGACGTCAGGAAAACAGAGGCTGACATGTTTGATAATTACAAAAAAAGTCTGCTTCATTTTGAAACAGACGGGAAAAATATAATGCATGATTTTGTGTCATCACGGCTGAAAAAAGCGGCAGGGA
Organism: Oscillospiraceae bacterium; assembly: GCA_017848155.1. Lineage (GTDB taxonomy): Bacteria > Bacillota > Clostridia > Oscillospirales > Ruminococcaceae > CAG-115. Next base: position 3,167 of record JAGAKC010000124.1, read on the forward strand.
TGCGCAGGGTCATCCACGCCTGCTTTTATGTGCAGTGTGTTGCGGCGATAACAAGTATCATTGTGGGACTTGTTTTTGCGCCTGAGGTATTCGGTAAAGTATTTGCGACGATGGCAGGAATATCGGTGATACTGGTGGCATTCTTTGCACTGGGCGGACATTCGGGCGAAAAGACGGCTTCATATGTGCTGGATATGGTGTATGCTGTGACCAGCTTCTTTATGGGCGGAATTGCCATGTATTTCTGCGGCAGTCTGCTGCTGGTGGCGGCTGTTGCATCGCTTACGGAGTTTATCGTGGGATATTTCCGTGACTGGCTGCTTGGCTTTCCCACGATGATGATAAAGCGTGAGCACTACACCTACACAGACCCCGTGGAAGCAGAGTCGCCCGAGGAGGAGCTTCCGCCTCCCGAGCCGCAGAAATCCGAGCTTCAGGAGGTCGCAGAGGCCTTTATGGATATACTTAAATGAGCCGTGTAAACATCAGGATGACCGCATTGTGCGGACTATTTATCTGCTTTGCGGCGGCGCTTTCGGCGTTTGAAACGTGGCTTCCGCCGATATGTCCCATTCCGGGAGTCAGGGTGGGACTCGGAAATATCGTTACTCTTTTCGTGCTGTATCTCGGCGGACGCTGGGGCGCAGGGCAGGCGCTGTGCATTTCGGTGCTGCGGTGCTTTCTGGCTGCGCTTATCACAGGCTCGCTCATGCATGCGGCATATGGTATAGCGGGCGGCGTCCTTGCCCTTGCGGCGATGCTGGTCGTGCGATGGCTGATGCCGAAGGAAAAAAGGGAGCGTTACCTTCCGATAACAGGCGCTTTCGGAGCGATATTTCATATAACAGGGCAGCTGATGGTGGCGGTGCTTTTTTACGGCACCTTTTCTGTGCTGGCATATTTTCCGATACTTCTTGCGTCCGCTGTCATCGGCGGAGCATTTACGGGAGCATGTACCATGCTGCTTTTGAAGAAAATGGATAAACGTATACTTGACGGGGTGAGAAAAATATGAACAGAGTTATAGTTGCAGGCTTTGACGGGAAAAACAATCCTGCACGTATCGTGACCGAGCGGATATCCTGCGGCTGCCGCAGAGTGCTACTTCCTGATGACAGGGAAAAGTCCGTGGAGCTTCTTCTGAAAGAGATAGACCGTCAGCAGACGAGCGTGGTGATACTTATCGGGCAGAAGCCGTGTATCCGTAACAAGATAGCGGTGGAGCCGTCTGCGACCCTTTGCGGAGAAACGCTGCGCACATCGCTTGATGTGACGGTGTCTGCGCAGCTGATACGTGACAGCGGATATGCTGCGTATATCTCACGTGGCTGCGGCACATCGTATTGCAACCATATATATCATCATGCCCTGAAAAGCGGTGTAAACTGCATCTTCCTGCATGTGCCGACGATGGATAATATATCCGACATAAATGCGCTGGTCGCTGCGGTAGAGGGCTATGTAAACGGTATAGCAGGTGTACCGGCGATGCTGTGATATGTACATTATTTTGCATGGAGGTAACATATGAAGCTGCTTCTTATTGACGGCAACAATATCCTTTTCCGCGCATTTTATGCGATACGCATGCTGACAAACAAAAAGGGTCAGCATACAAATGCGCTGACAGGCTTTATGAACACATATCTGCGCCTTATGAAGGAGGAGCAGCCTGACCTTATCGCAGCGGCATTCGACACGGGCACACCTACCTTCAGGCATAAGATGTATGATGCGTACAAGGGCACACGCAGCAAGGCTCCCGACGAGCTGATATCGCAGATGCCGATAATAAGGGAGCTGCTTAAGGCGCTTGGAGTGCCGCTTATCGAGCTTGACGGCTACGAAGCGGACGACATAATCGGCACGCTGTCAAGGGCAG
>JAGAKC010000125.1 GCA_017848155.1 Oscillospiraceae bacterium
AGCCCTCTATAGGTAGCAGTGTTCCCACATACACCTTGTAGCCGTAGCTGTGACCTTTTTTGATATAGTATTCCATGCACTCTATAAGCTCCTCCACTGTTGGCAGGTCGCTCATCGGGCGGAATGGATTTACCTCCGTGCCGACGGGATGGATTATATCGTTGATGCCGTGCTGGATTATCACCGTGTCAGCGCCGTCTGTGGGCACCTCGTGACCGAAGCGCTTCTTTCCCATAAGTCCGTAGCTCTCATAGGTGATGCAGCTGTATTCACGCAGCATCCTCGTGCCGCTTGCCGCACGTCTGATTATAGCGGTGTTCAGCTTTTCCTCACGGTTGCAGCGCAGCGTCAGGTATTCGGGCCAGTCCTGTGCGGTTATGCTGTCGCCGTAGCACACTACCGTGCGGTTTTCGGTATCGGTCAGCACCGAGAGATTGCTTAAAAAGTAGATTATACTGGTGCTTCTTGCGATATTCGTGGAGATCATATCCACCTCGGTCATATCGCCGATGGCATAGACGCCCTCTGTCAGAGGACCGCTTGTATACACTGCCGAGCGCAGCAGAGTGAAATCCTTCATATAGAAGCTGACCGTTATCAGCGACTGCGGCAGTATCTCGCAGGGTATCTCGTCGGATACGGCTTTCATGCCGCGCTGCATGGTCACTTCCCGCTTTCCGCCGAACGTCACGGGGACAAAGCTGCCGTTAATAAAAACGGTGGTGCGGTCGATGGTCACGCTCTCTGTACCGCAGTAGTTGTCAAACGTAAGGCGCAGCGCCTTTCCGCCGAACTGCGAATAGATGGGATAGCGGAACGTTATGTTCCTGTTGTAGCTTTCGGGGCGGTTCTCACCGATGGAGATAGCGTTTCCCCACACTGCCGCCCAGTGCATGGAGCTGTCCATTATTATTGCTCCCTTCCTTGTTCTGTTATTTGATGATATTTCTTTTTGAGGTCAGTCATCACATCCTCCTGAAAAAAGAGGAACAGATGGTAATGCAGACCTTTATTTCTTCCATTTCATAGAGATATCGAATGCCTGCACGCTGTGGGTCAGTGCGCCGAGGGAGATTATATCGATACCTGTCTTTGCGACCTCTGCGATGTTGCCGAGGGTGATGTTTCCGCTTGCTTCGAGCTTTGCTCTGCCGTTTACCAGCTTCACTGCCTCTGCCATCGTTGGGCAGTCCATGTTGTCCAGCATGATGACGTTAACGCCGCAGTTTACAGCCTCCTGTACCTCGTCAAGGTTTCTCGTTTCTACCTCTATCTGGAGCATGTGACCTGCCTTTTTGCGCAGTGCGGTAACTGCTGCGGTGATGCCGCCGTATGCGTCGATGTGGTTGTCCTTCAGCATTGCCGCATCGGTGAGGTTATAGCGGTGATTCCTGCCGCCGCCTGCCGTGACAGCGTACTTCTGCAGTGCACGCAGACCCGGGAGGGTCTTCCTTGTATCGGCGATGGAAGCATTCGTGCCCTCCACCAGCTTCACACATTTGTTCGTGTAGGTAGCGATACCGCTCAT
>JAGAKC010000013.1 GCA_017848155.1 Oscillospiraceae bacterium
GATTTCTACAACAACCAACGTATTCAACTTAAAACAAAACTGACTCCGTCAGAAAAACGAAGTCAGTATGTTGCTTAAATTTTGATTCTTTTACCTACCATAGGGGTTTTTGTGCTGTCCGCACAATTTGGGGCGGTGCATTTCGGTAAGATGGAGCTTTTTGTGTTTTATAATCCGATCGTCAGGGAGAAGATATTATTGCTTACGTTGAATTTATAGTACGCATCGTGCTTACCGCAGAAGGCTATGATGGAGCGTATTCCGTAGCCGTGGTCCTCATTATTGTTTACGGGGATACCGTTTCTGTCAAATTCTATCGTTCCGTTGTATTGGTTGCTTATCCTGAACATGAAGTCAGGCTCTTTAATGACCTTGATCTTTATCCTGCGCTCGTTTGGGCTGAGTGATTCGCAGGCATGTATTGCGTTTTCGAGGGCATTTGCGAATACCACGGCAAGCTCAGCTTCAGGAGCTGAAAACTTTTCCGGAAAGTCAAGCTCGGTAGTTACGGTGATCGCTTTGGCTTCTGCCGTCTGGATATATGATGCGAGCACAGCGTCGATGACCGCATTTTCGCAGTACTTTTTCACGGTATTTTCGCTTGTTGCGTCTGCGTATTGTATGACCAGCTTGTGCAGATCGTCAAACCTCTCTTTTTCAATAAGACCTGCGATGGTCTGCATTTTATGACGGTAGTTGTGGCGCTCCATGCGGAACAGCTTGTCAGCGGCAGTATATTGCTCGATACGTTCTGTTATACTGTTCACCTGTACCGTCAGCAGTACGTCACGTTCTCTCATCTCTGACATCTGAAGCTGATTTTTCAGCGTTATGAAAGAGTGGCAGTAGGTCAGCGGTATCAGCAGGAACAGGAGTATCATCACAGATATGTACTCGATGTGTGCTGTCATGGCAGGAGGATAGCTGGTCAGCAGTGACATCAGAATGTAGAATATCATGGATGTGGCTGCATAGATAGACCATCCCTTTGCTACATTCTTTTGTATTTCCAGGTAGGTCGGGCGTATCCTTTTGTATATGATATATGTCAGTATCAGATAGGAAACGATCCTTGACAGGAACATGAATATATAGTCCCCGGGAATGAATACTTCCAGAATGCTTGTTATATCAGCAATTTCTATTACCACGGTATCCACAAGGCATATCGTGAAGAAGAATCTGCCGTCACGCTTTTTGGCAGGGAATATCATAATGATGAGCGATGGGATAGTAAGGGTAAGGAGCAGCAGCGTCATGTATCTCTGCGGCCCCTGCCAGATGTATATCATCTCATTGATAACAGTAAGCGGCAGCAGGGTGCAGAGGGTGTAGATCAGGGTCTTTCCGGCGGTCCATCGTGAATCGAACAGCAGCAGGATATACATCAGCCTGAACAGAAGAGCGGCAAACGTAGACGTGTCACGAAGGATAGTCATAAGGTATCCTCCTGTCCGCCCAGCCAGTATTCATACCATTTTGTGCGTATCTCGGCGATCAGCTTTTTTGACATGGAGATCGTTTTTCCGTCCCTGAACGTCACCATATCGGTCTTTGCAGTGGTAATATGCAGTAGATTTACTATCATACTTGCGCCGCATGCCGCAAAGCGCTCGTCAGCAAGAAGCTCCTTTGTTGCGTCGGAAAAGGAGCAGCGCAATGTGGTACTTTCTATGGACTTGCCGTTAGTCAGATGGCAGACCATACATCTGTTTGAAAGCTCGACATACATGATGTTGTCAAAGGAAAGTACGGTATTTCCTTCTGAAGTTTTGACGGTCATGCTTTTTTCTTTTTTGCTGATCACGGTCTGTATGGCTGTATCCAGTACGGGAAACATCGTTTCCTCTCTCGGAGGCTTGATGATGTAGTTCAGCGGATGCACCTTGAATGAATCAAGTGCATATTCATCGCTTGATGTAAGAAATATTATCACTCCGTCGCAGTTCGTGTTGCGAAGCCACAGACCGAGCTTGATGCCGTTGGTCGTCGGCATGATGATATCCAGAATATAGATGTCAGCACCACCGTTTTTCCTGACCTCGTTTGTAAGCTCCGATGCATTGGAGAAAACAAGAAATTCTATCTCATGCTCCGGATGCAGCTCCGAATAAGTATCGAGCAGATTTGCGATATCCTGACGGCAGAGCTCGTCATCATCGCAGACAGCGATCTTCATTGATCCACCCCCTGAACTTTTTTATTCACAGATGATCTGTGTGTACAAAAATTGTAAAAGGTTTCTGCTATTAAGTATATCACATTTTTTTCAGTTTGTCAAAAAACTCCATAAGAAAGCAAATTATGCGCAAAAAAAGCTCTTTTTTGCGCAATCTATTTATTTTTATAAAAAACGGTGATATAATTGTATCGTAATATTTATCCTGAGTATATGAAAGAGGGTGATGAACGGGTGAAACTGACGTGTCTGCCTGCTGCACGCAGTAAGCTTGCGGGAGTACGCATTGCCGTATGCGGTGAGCTTCCTACTGCATGTGAATGTCTTAAGAAAAATGGTGTTGTCAATATAGAAAAATATTCTGATGCGGCTGAGCTAGGATTGCGGCTGCGTGGAAGCCCATGTGATCTTATACTGATATATGCACCTCTTGGCGAGGGGCTTATCAACACGAACTATTCATTCAGGGAATGCCTTACGCATGACTGGACTACTGTGCCGGTACGTATGCTTGACGAGCCTGCCTGTATCTCTGCGCTTGACGAGCTGATGGCAACGGTCGAGGAGCTTGCGTATGAGAAATATGTAAGGGCATACCTGTAACTATCTTATTTACGGTCAAAGGAAGTTTTTTAGTTGGATCCTATATACGTTATAATGATCGTCATCTGTGTCATGAGTATGGTGACGATGTGTTTTCATGTTCACAGCAAAGTGTTTTTGTCGAACCATCAGAAGGCATGGTTCGTTGTGACCTTTATCGGTATTGCGGTCGGTGCGGCCGTGGAATTTCTCAGGGCATGGCTGGAAGCTGAACAGATGCTGCCCGTCTTATATAAATGTATCACATTGATGGAGTTCTGTATTACTCCCATGCTGCCCGTGCCGCTTTCTCTTGCCTGCGGGATAAAGAAGCCTGTATATTTCGTAGGAGGTATATTGCTGCTCCATGTGGCGATAGAGCTGATGCTTGTCTGTACGGGAGCTGTTTTTTATCTGGATGCAGACGGAAACTATCACCGTGGAGAGTATTATATCATATACATAACTGCATATGTGGTGTCATTACTTTATCTGTTGATGACATTCTATCTGTTGTCACGGCGATTCCGCAACCGGAATCCTGTTACACTTATCGCTGCGGGAGTGGTGATCTTTACGGGAATAATCCCATCTCTTATCAACAGAGAAACGAGGACCGCCTATGTCGGTATGACTTTTATGGCAGTGATCCTTTATTGCTATTATGACGGACTTGCACAGCAGGATATTGCCGATGATCTTGCTGCACAAAATACACGTATAAAAAATATGCAGACTGGTACTATTATGGGTATTGCAAATCTGATAGAAGGTCGTGACAGCAATACAGGTGCTCATGTCAAAAATACATCCGATTATGTCAGTATGCTTGCACATGCCGCACTTGATGCAGGTATCTATCCCGAAACGATCGATGCACATTTTGTAGAGCTTGTAAAGCAGGCTGCACCGCTTCATGATATCGGAAAGATCGCTGTTCCTGATCGTGTGCTTCTGAAGCCCGGGAAGCTTACGGATGAAGAGTTTGAGCTTATGAAGAAGCACGCAGCCGAAGGCGGACGAATGATCTACGAGATACTTGATGAAACTGCTGATAAGGAGTATACCACGATCGCCTTTGAGGTAACTGCCTATCATCATGAGAAATGGAACGGAAAGGGTTATCCGTTCGGACTTGCAGGGAATGATATCCCTGTAAGCGCAAGGATCATGGCGATAGCTGATGTATACGATGCGCTGACGATGGAGCGTGTATATAAAAAGGCGTTTTCTGTGGAAAAAGCACTGGCTATTATCGAGGAGGATACAGGAACTCATTTTGATCCTGTGCTTGCCCCGTTGTTTGTGGAGCTTATAAGAAAAAATACACAGATAAGAATGTAAAGAAGCTGCCCCGTAATTAAAGGGGCAGCTTCTGCTACTATAATCTGAAAAGCTGTTTTTCGTAGCGCTCCAGAGCATATTCAAATGCATCAAGGCTGTCGATGTTGGTGCTTCCGTTGTCAAGACGGGTGTCATGGTGGATGTCACGTTCATCCCAGACAGCGCTGCGGATAGAGTTTTTTACTTGTTATGTTTTATTGAAAAGCTGCCGCTGTGCTTATCCGCCGAGATAGTTATGATCACATTTCCGCTGACCGTTATGTCATGTGATCCGGTTTCCATATTGTTTTTTGAAAATATGGTATTTCCCTGTGTGTCCTGTATTTTTATTGACAATGATCCGCCTGAGGTTGCGGTTTCCAGAATGATATGGTCATTGCTGTTAAAGTGCAGTGTTCTTTTCATATTTCCGTCCAGAAGCTGATATGTACCATTCCAGCTGTCCCAGCCGTTGTTTCCTATGTATCCTATCCTTGTTGCACTTCGGCTATGAGCTATTCCCGAATAACAGGCAACAGCGATTCCGATCACGATGGCAATGGCTAAAAAGATATATCCGGCCTTGCCTTTAGGTCTTATTGACATACGCATGATGATTACTCCTCTAATTCTTTTTCTTTTTTGGTCTTTATTATGATCGATTGATATATGATAAGGGGGAACAATGATATTGCTGCAAAAATTCCAAATACTATAGAGTTGTATATTAATCCTAATGCCCCGAACATAAGCAAAAAGCACAGCCAAGGATTTCTCAGTTTACAGTAGTATCGTATCAGATCGTCTTTGGAAGTGTGCAGTTCAAAAGGTCTGCCATCGTTCTTCTTCGCTACTATTAGTAGCTCGCGGTCGTATGTAGTGCTGTTAGTTGCGATCTTACCGCCCTTTTCTGCCCACGGTCTGTAGCGCACCTTGCCTATCGAAAAGCTGAGATTAATATTCTTGTAAAACACACTGTAGCCGAGATCTTCAAGAAAACTGCAATAATCTTCTGAATTACTATGTGTTTTTTCTGCGATAAATTCTACGCAATACTGTACTTCGTTCGGAGCGCATCTTTCAAATTCGTACAGGAGCTTACCTGTGCGGATAAGTCTGTATCCCTGAGCAGAGAGCTTATTGAGCCATTTTTCCTGCGCTTTTAGGAAGCTCCCGAAAAAGCGATATTTCTTCATTGATATCCTCCTATTATCTCCGATGCAAAACTTGTAAGCTCTGTTAAGCGGCATAGCTCTTTTTCTGCGATCTCTTTTCCGAGAGAAGTGATCAGGAATTCTTTTTTCCTGCCGTCTGATTCCCCGTGTGCCGAGATCCATCCTTTTTCGCAAAGGGTATTCAGTGCACCATACAATGTGCCCGCACCAAGCAATAATCTTCCCTTTGTGTTTTCTTCTATATATTGCATGATCGAATAACCATGCCTTGGTTGATATAGGGAGAGCAATATGTAGAAGGTGACCTCTGTAAGAGCACCTCCGTTAACATTGTCCCTCAAGATCATCCCTCCTTGTATTACGGTTACTGTAATAACATTATAAACCATACCATCCGTATTTGTCAATATATGTACATTACAAAAAAATACCAGTCCATTTAGTCATATAAACAAGAATATCGGCATCAATATCAATGCCGATATTCTTGTTTATTGGGCATCAGAATCTGAAAAGCTGCTTTTCGTAGCGTTCCAGAGCATATTCAAATGCATCAAGGCTGTCGATGTTGGTGCTTCCGTTGTCAAGACGGGTGTCATGGTGGATGTCACGCTCATCCCAGACAGCGCTGCGGATAGCCTCTATCAGGTGCGGACATTCTGCTGACACGAAGAATCTTCCCGAGGCGATAAGCCTGTTCAGCATATTTATGCGTGTGTTTATAGGTCGTTTCAGAGCGTTTTTCACCTCAAGCCGCACCGCACTGCGGAAGCTTTTTACAAGAAGCTGCTCTGCGCTGTCGCAGTAGGCGGCGGACAGGGTAGGGCGCATCTCCTTTTCGTGGGCGATATACCCGGCAAAAGCCGAGATAAGGCTCTCTGCGCTGCGGTTGCGCTTGTCGTAGTGCTCGGACAGAACATAAACGTTTCTGAAGCCTGCATCGTAGCCCACATGACAGAAAACGCTTGCGCTTCTGTTTCCGCCATAGTCCACGCCTACTACCGATGTTATCAGCCTGTTTTCCGAAAGTCGTTCGGCAAGATGTTCTGCCGAGATTATACAGCGGTCGGAAAAGCCGTCGTACACTCTGCCCTCCGCAGCCACCCACATTCCAAGAATGAATCGGTCGTAGAACACACCGCTGAATTCCGATTTCAGTGACTTAACATACTCCTCGGGCAGATACGGGTTGTCATCCAGCGTAAATTTCATCGACAGCAGCTCGGGAAGCTCCCTGTCAAGATAATTTCGCTTAAGCCAGTGTCCCGGAGTATCAGGGTTAGTGGTAGCAAAGAGCCTTGCTCCATCCTCTGACAGACGGGACAGCAGCATTGCAAAGAGGTCCTCTCCGAAGAGTGACAGCTCATCGCAGTAGGCTCCCTGCAGCGTCATGCCACGTATCTTTCCCTCTGCGCCCACATTTGCGGCGCCCTCAAGATATACACGCCGCCCGAATAACTGTGCTTCCTTTTTGGTGATGCTGTAGGAAAAGCAGCTGCCGAAAAGCTGTGACATAGGCTCCAGCACATTTCTTTTCAGCGTTGTCAGCGTCTTTCCTGCCATAAGGTAAGCCTTGTCCTTCGGCGAATGTGCCACCCAGAAGCCCCACATTATGATACTGATATAGGTCTTTCCGCTGCGCACGCTGCCCTGAAGGATGTTTATCCGCTTCAGTCCGCCGTTTTTCAGCAGTGCGAGCGCCCACCGCTGCTTTGGTGAAAAGTCAGGCTTGTTCATCCGCACTCACCTCCGAGTATGCCTCTATCAGCCTTGCAAGGCTCTCCGCACTGTCGCCCGAGGCATTCTCCTCCACCATCTCGAATACCAGCCTGAACACCTTTGCAAGCTTTTCAAGGTCCTTTTCGGCGAGCGATGAGATAAGCTGTTCGTCGGTTATCTTTTTGGTAAACAGCTCACCGAATTTCATGAAGCTGCGGTTGTGCTTCTTGAAAAAGTCCGCAGCACTCTGTTTTTTTGCCATTTTGCTTCCTCCTTTCGGGGTATTTCCCCGATATAAGCCTATATCTCGGGAGGGTGTATTTTTCTGCAAAAAAAACGTTCTGTCCATGGTCGGACAGAACGAAAGTCAGTTATTTCTTTCTTGCGGCAAACATCAGCTTTTCGCTGGTCTCCGTCGGTGGCCGGGTAGTCAGGTATTCATAGATGCGCAGAACCTCAAAGCCTGCGCTTTCAAGCATCTGCGTCAGTCTTTCCTGCGGCAGCGCTATCTCACGGAAGCTCTCGCACCCACGGTCGTAGCTGCCGTCATCATTTTCGTAGAACAGGTCAAGCTCTATCGCTACACTGTCGTCAGAGGGGTCGTATTCATTCTGCCATACACAGTAGACTCCGTCCACATCGTAAACGAATGTGTTGTTCCTGAGCACTTCCCGATGCTTATAAACAGTATTTACATCGAACAGAAAAAGTCCGCCGCTGTTCATGTTTTCTGCGGTCTTTCTAAAGCAGCGCTGTATGTCGGCGGCACTGTCCAGGTGATTGATGCTGTCAAGAGTCGACACCGCAATGTCGACAGCGCCGTAAAGCTCGGTATCCGTCATGCTTTGGCAGATGAGCTGTACCGACCCGTCGGATTTTCCGCTGGCGATGGTCAGCATCTCCGCCGACGCATCGGAAGCAACGATATCATATCCCAGTGCGGCAAGCCTGAACGTAAGGTTTCCCGTACCACAGCCCATATCCAGCATGTAGCTTCCGCCTGCACCCAGCTCGTGTATCAGACTGTCATAATATGCTGCGATATCGTCATACGGTACATTTTCTGTCAGCAGGTCGTACACCGAAGCAAATTCGCCGTAGCCTGCCATTACTTGTCTTCCTTTATTCTGTCAAACACTATCTTGTAGCCGCCTGCTGCCTGATAATTGAGAGTTTTGTTCACACGGCTGATGGTAGCTGTGCTGGCGCCTGTCTGCTTAACGATCTCGTTGTACACACAGTCCGAGGTAAGCAGCTTTGCAACGTGCAGACGCTGGGATATTGCCCTCAGCTCCTGAGGCGTGCAGAGATCCTCAAAGAATGCATAGCACTCGTCCATCGTTTCCAGTGATAGTATCGCCTTGAAAAGATAATCCATATTCTCGTCCTTGATCATGATAACCTCCATATATGGTTTTGACAGTTAGTTTCAACGGGAAACTACTATCGCACTTTAAACTGTGATTACATTTTATCATAATGAAGTGGGAAAGTCAATAGTTTTTTCTGTTTTTTTGCATCTTTTTTGATCACACACATCGTTTTCGTGTCAGAGATGCAAAAAAAGTCCGATCGAGTCGGACTTTTTCTGGAGCGGATAACGGGAATCGAACCCGCCACCTCGGCTTGGGAAGCCGATGTTTTACCAATAAACTATATCCGCATATCATCTGTCGTTAACTAATTATAACACGGATACTTCCGCTTGTCAACGGGAAAGATGTCGGATATGATGAGAGCTTATGATGTCTATTTTTCAGCCATACGGTATCCCACGCCTGTTTCTGTGAAGATATACCGTGGTCTTGAGGAGTTTTCCTTGAGCTTTTTTCTTATGTTGGTTATATTCACACGCAGTATCTGATTGTCAACATTGGTGTGAGGTCCCCATAGCTGTGTCATTATGTATTCGTATGTCAGCACCTTGCCTGCATTCTTGCCCAGCAATGCCACTATTTTAAACTCATTCTGGGTCAGCTCGGTGTCGTTGCCTGACAGATAAGCACGGTATTTGTCGAAATCTATCACAAGATTACCGACAGAGTATGTCCCGATATGGGCAACGGTAGGATTGCAGCAGCCGAAGCCTGCGTGCCTGAAAGCGACCTTTATCCGTGACAACAGCTCGGCGTGCTCCACAGGAGAGCAGATATAATCATCAGCACCGTTGTCCAGCGCATCCACTGCATCCAGAAATCCACCCTCAGAGGTCACTATGACAGGCATATCCGACCATTTTCTAAGGGAGCACAGCAGCTCCTGGCAGCTGATGTCAGGGAGCATATATTCTGTCAGGATAAGGTCGGGACAGTGAGATTCCGCCATCAGCTGAGCTTCTCTCCCCGTATCAGCCGTTATGGTGTCATAGCCTGCGTTTTTCAGGGCGTTTATTATCTCGTGCTGTATATTTACTGAAAGGACTTTTCGTTTGGTTTCCATAGCTTTTCTCCAATTATGTTTGTTGGTATATCAGATATTCGACATCATTTTTCTGTATATTATATTTTAACACATTTTACATGTCGTTTCAATTAATTTTTCGTTAAGATGAAAAAATTTTTTTATATTTTTGGAAGCTTGTCAATATTTATATGTTATAAACAGTAATAAAGGGGGACAGCATGTGATAGAAAAGCTCAACGGAATAGTCTGGGGAGCGCCGATGATAGTCGTGATACTTTCGGCAGGCGCTCTTTTTTCGGTGGGGACAGGCTTCTTTCAGATAAGACATATCATTCATTGGCTGAGATGCACTATTTTTTCGGCATTCGGGAGGCGCACAGCTGACCGTCACTCCGTTACACAGTTTCAGGCGATGAGCTCTGCTCTTGCGGCGACGCTCGGCACGGGAAATATTGCGGGAGTATCCGTTGCTGTTGCGTCAGGCGGTGCAGGCGCAGTATTCTGGATGTGGATATCTGCGGTATTCGGCATGATGACGGGGTTTGCGGAAAACGTGCTGGGGATATATTACCGCCGTCGCACGGGAAAGGGCGAATGGGCAGGCGGAGCTATGTACTACATAAGCGGCGGACTTCAGCAGACCCGGTATGCAAAAAGACTGGCAAAGCCGCTTGCGGCGATATTTGCGGTGCTGTGTGTGCTGTCGTCCTTTGGCATGGGAAATATGGCACAGATGAATTCGGCGGCAGACGCACTCCGTGACAGCTTCGGGATACCTGCGGCGGTAACGGGTGCAGTGCTTGCAGCTGCGACGGCGGTCATAATCCTCGGAGGAGTAAAGCGTGTCGTCGGTATTACGGAAAAGCTGGTGCCGTTTATGTCCTGCTTTTATATCCTAGGTGCACTGTGGATAGCCGCAGTGAATATAACAGAGCTACCGTCGGTGCTTGGCGCTGTAATTGAGGGAGCCTTCGGGATAGATGCAGTAGGCGGCGGAATCAGCGGATATCTTATAAAGCAGGCTGTGTCCATGGGACTTCGGCGTGGCGTTTTTTCCAATGAAGCGGGGCTTGGTACTTCGCCTGCCGCACATGCGGCTGCTGATGTCAGAGAGCCTTGCATACAGGGCATGTGGAGCATTTTCGAGGTCTTTTTTGATACGATAGTTATGTGTACGCTTACGGCGGTGATACTGCTTGCAAGTCCCTGTGACCTGCCCAC
>JAGAKC010000126.1 GCA_017848155.1 Oscillospiraceae bacterium
CAGCGGCGAGATACTTGTTGACGGCAAGGATATCTCAAAGGAGCCTATCGCCTGCAAGAAGACCTTTGCATACATTCCTGACAACCCCGACCTTTACGAGTATCTCACAGGAATACAGTACCTTAATTTCATCGCAGATGTATTTGAAGTGCCTGCCGCAAAGCGCAGCGGGATAATTGCGAAATACGCTGACGCATTCGAGATAACAGCGTCGCTTGGCGACCTTATCTCAAGCTATTCCCATGGAATGAAGCAGAAGCTTGCTCTGATATCCGCACTAGTGCACGAGCCAAAGCTGCTTATCCTTGACGAGCCGTTCGTGGGACTTGACCCTAAGGCAGCTGTGGTGCTGAAAGGCGCTATGCGTGAGGTCTGCGACAATGGCGGAGCGATATTCTTCTCGACACACGTACTGGACGTTGCGGAAAAGCTGTGTAATAAGGTGACGATAATAAAGGGCGGAAGGATAATTGCAGGCGGCAGCATGAGCGAGCTTATGAAAAACGGCGACTCGCTTGAGGATATATTTATGGAGGTGCTTGAAGGTGAAACAGATCAAGGCTCTCGCAGTAACTGAGCTGTGTGATCTCTACGGTCTGAATGTACTGAGGTACACAAAAGACCCTACCGAGCGCAGAAAAAAGCTGCTGGTATATGGTGTTATAGCAGTTCTTCTTATGCTTGTCGTGGCTTATGCAGGTGTTCAGAGCTTTGCGCTGATAACTATGGGTGCAGGAAGCGCAGTTCCCACGTACCTCATCACGATGTCAGGCATCCTGTCACTGATGCTTGCGGTATTCAAGGCAGGCGGTGTGCTGTTTCGCAAAAACAGCTTTGATATCATCTCCTCTCTGCCACTGTCTGACGGAGCTGTGGTGTTCAGCAGATTTTTAAGGCTGTACACTGAAAGTCTTATCATATCCCTGCTGATAATGCTCCCTGGTTTTGTGGTATATGCGGTCATGAGTACCACCGATGCAATGTTTTACATAAGCGCATTTTTCGGAATTATCGCTGCGCCGCTGATACCTGTCGCAATAGCAACCGCAGCAGGCGCACTGATCACGGGAATAGCTTCACGCATGAAGCACAAGTCTATCGCAGAGGCAGTGCTGTCCATACTGCTTGTTCTCGGAGTGTTTGCGCTGACATCCTCGTTCTCGGGCACGGAGGGAGAGATGACCGAAGAAGCGATGTTGCAGCTCGTTGCAGGCATAACAGATGTCCTCGGAAAGATATATCCGCCTGCTGCTATGTTCGGAAATGCCGCAGTAAACGGCGATATCATAGCTCTTTTACTGTTTGTGGGAATATCCGTTACCGCCTTTGCCGCAGTAGCACTGATCGTATCACTGAACTTCCGCGGAATATGCCGCAGACTGCATAGCACTTCTGCAAAGCACAGCTACAGGATGCAGGCGCAGCAGCAGACAACTCTTACAAAAGCACTTGTACAGCGTGAAGCAAAGCGGTATTTCTCCTCGGGCGTGTATGTTACAAACACTATAATCGGTCCTGTACTTGCGGTTGCACTGTGCGTAGCGCTTATATTCGTGGATGTAAATACGCTGCTCCCTGAACTTCCGATAGAGACAAACATAAACGCAGCGCTGCCGTTTGTTTTTGCCGTAGTTCTTTGTATGATGAATCCAAGTGCGTGCTCAGTCTCAATGGAGGGAAAGCAGTGGTGGATAACTATGAGCCTGCCTTTGTCGACAAGGGATATAGTCAACGGGAAGCTGCTTTTCAGTATGTGCCTGCTTGCGCCGTTTTACGTGGTGTCAGAGGTGGTCGTGATGGCGACCCGCAGTCTTGATATTGCGGAGCGTATATGGTTCGTGCTTATTCCCGCAGTGAGCGTCGTGTTCTCATGCGTGTTCGGCGTTTTTATAAATCTTAAGCTGCCTAAGCTCAAATGGGAAACTGAGGTGGAGGTGGTGAAGCAGAGTGCCTCTTCGTTGATAGGCGGTCTTTGCGGTATGCTCGTGCTGATCGTATCTGCATTTGCGGCGGCTGTTATTCCGCAGGGATATTTATCTCTGTTCAATGCCTGTGTGTGCGCCGTGCTGGGTGCGGTCACAGTTGTATTATATCGTGGCTGTATGAAGAAAGACCTGCGTACACTTTAAGAAATATATCCCCTGAGCTATCATACTCAGGGGATATTTTGTGATATGTCGTGATTATTTCGCATACCTCAGCCAGACCGAGCCATCGCCCATGGGATTAGCTCCGATAAGACGGAATTCGCTCATTACAGAGTCCATAAACAGCGGCTTGTCGTCCTTGTCAGCTACGATGGGAGCGACCACCAGACTGATGCTGTCGATAAGGTCCTCTCGCTGGAATGAGCCGTTGATGATACTGCCGCCCTCAAGCAGCAGCTTTTTTATGCCGAAAAGGGAATACAGCTTCCTGAGTGCTGTTTTAATGCTGATGTCATCTTTTCCTGCGAAAATGTAGGAAACACCGATGCTCCTGTAATATGCCAGCATTTCTTTCGGTGTATCCTCTGTCAGTACTTCGATAACGTGGCAGTTGTCGTAGCCCTCGTCATCGTCGTGTATCCTGCTGTCCGTCCAGCCTACCTTGCCGTGTCTGTCAAATGACACTGCGTAGCGATCGTGCTTCATAGCAATATAGTCATCAGCTGAAATATCTGCGCCGATGAAAGGGGAGAGGTCAGGTCTGAAGCCGTTTGTGAAGCTGCTTTCCATCGTCACACGACCGCAGGCGAATGCGTCGCCTTTCAGCATGCGGTTTACCTCATAGTAGCTTTCACAGACCTGTGAGCCTTTTTCGGTGCTTAGAAACTCACCCGTCACCTTGCCGTCAAGGCTTGTCATCATGTGACAGATTATTACAGGGCGAAGTCCGTTCTTCTCTATGAATCTCTTAGCGTAGGAGCAGCTTGCTGTGACCTCGCCGCCACGCATATTGATCTCGTTTATCGCAAGCTGAACGAGCTTTGCCGCGATGCCCTTGCCCTGCATGCTTTCGTCCACAAAGGAGTGGTCTATTTCAAACATGCCATTTTCTTTTTCGGGGAAAGTCACCTTTCCGACTTCTTTTCCGTCGTTATTGATACAGCTTATCTTTGAGTATTCAGTAAGAAACTGCATAATATACCTCGCAAATCTTATTTAAGCCTAAGCCCATCCTTGAAAGCATTGCCTGCCTTAGCGCCAAGCTCCAGATATTCGTGGTTCATGGAGTCGTATGTGATGGGACGGAGCTTTTGCGGGTCTATCTTTCCTGCCTCGTTCAGTACGCTTTCATCTGCGCTGACGTTGACTATCTTACCGAAAAGATGACAGGACTCCTCGTCATAGCTGATAAGCTCGCACTCGATAGCCATAGGCAGCTCGTCGATTATCGGAGCGTCAACCAGCTCGCTTTTGGTGGTATGGAATCCGCACTTAGCCAGCTTGTCAGGAACATCATTCGCAGAAACTATACCAACATAGTCGCACTCCACAGCATGCGCCGCATCTGCCATGCTGACAGTGAACGCTTTTCTTGCCATGATATTTTTTGTGGTCTTGTGTGAGGGGTCAAGACAGATGAAGATCTGATCCTCCTCACCGATACCGCCCCATGCGGCATTCATTGCGTCAGGTGTACCGTTTTCATCATAAGTCGCAATAATGAATACAGGCATAGGGTAAAGTATTGGCTTTGCGCCGAAATTCTTTCTCATATCGTACCTCCGTGTATTTAAGCATCATATGATCCGCAGATCAGTCCTTTATGAAAGCTTTGTCCTTAACAGGCATTCATGAGCTCATTATATCACAGTATTCCTGAA
>JAGAKC010000127.1 GCA_017848155.1 Oscillospiraceae bacterium
AATTTATTCGATAACGCTTGCTATTGGATAAAAGATTCTAAAAAAAACAACCAACAAATTTCAATATCTCTTGAAGAAAATTCAGATCCAACTAGAATAACTGTTGTAGTAAGTGACACAGGAAGTGGTATACTTACGGATGAAATGGAAAAAATATTCGTTCCAGGAATAACTTCAAAGCCAAATGGGATTGGAATGGGGTTGGTCATTGTTTCAGAAATTTTAAGTTATTATAAAGGTAAAATCGGTGTACGTGTACCTGGCGATTTAGATGGTGCAACATTTGTGTTTGATATACCTAGGAAGTGAGGTTTATAATATTGAAAATACTAATTATAGAAGATAACCCTTTAACAGTAAAAGGTATTGTTGATTTTGCATCTGACAATAATCATTCCTGTGATGTTTATAATTTCCAAGATTTCACCAAAAAAATAGTTGACTATTCGCCCGACATTCTAATTTTAGATTGGAAAAATGATGTCGATGATTATGATGCAGGGAATCCAATATTTGAGTATATTCTCACGCATCAATTTATGCCGTTGATTATTTTTTCGGCCATAGCCCAAACTATTGAAATTCCTTCTGAAATTAAGGATTTGCCATTGGTAAATATTCTTGAAAAAGGAGATGAGCAACCAGTTATTGATTGTATAACAAATTGGGAACCATATATTTCATCTATCAATGAACTACGTTCTGATATGAATAAAGCTTTAATAGAATCTACAAAGGCAATTGGTAGTTTTATGAGTGTTTCTACACCTCAGAATGATGTTATCAAATATATGTTAAATAAAAGAGCAAATCAATATTTTGACAACGATGCTGTTGGTGAAAATCCTCCTGCGTGGATTGAATATTTGTATCCCCCTATGAAATCACATCTGTTGGTTTCTGATGTTTTAAGAGTAATTAGCAAAGAAAGTGATCATAGTCTACCTGGTCAACCAGAAGAATATTATGTTGTCCTAACACCTAGTTGTGATATGGCAAACACTACTGGTCCTGTTATGATTTTGTTGGCACATTGCACTAGTAAAGGAAAGTTTTCAGATGTTAGTCTTGGTAGTAGTTCAATAGATTCTGGCAAGGGAAAAGATAAGGTTGATAAAGTGAAAGCACAATTAAATTATGGTTATAACAAAGCAAATGTCGCATTACCAGGATTACCCAACATAATACCTTATCTTACAATCAATCTAAAGGATATTATACAAGTGTTGAATACAGAGATTGCCTTGTCTTATGAACAAGCTAATGAAACTCATAAATATTATAGAGTAGCATCAATCAACAGTCCTTTTAGAGAGCAAATTGTATGGGCACATATGATTAATTCATGCAGACCAGGAATGCCAAATAGAGATGTAGAAACTTGGGCTAAAGGAATATTAGTGTGATGAATGCAATTGACTTTTTCTGTGGCGGCGGAGGAATGACGCGTGGGTTATTAGACGCTGGAATAGATGTCATTTGGGGGTTGGATTCAAATCCATCGTGCCAAAATACATATGAACACAATAATAATATTCCATATTTATGTAGGGATATTTTAAATGTTCATGGAAATGAACTCATTGAAGAATATCCAATTCTTGAAGATAATGACGAATTACTGATGGTTGGATGCGCACCATGCCAGCCGTTTAGTGTTCTTAGGCAAGGCCCAGCTAACGAACATATTTCCGTAAATTTACTTAATGAGTTTGGAAGAATTGTTGCAGATATACTACCAGCCCACATACTTGTAGAAAATGTTCCTGGCTTGAGAGGCAAGGGTGAAGAGGTGTTGAATCAGTTTTTAGATTTAATTACTGATTTAGGATATGATTATGTATCAAGAGTTGTAAATGCTAAAGATTATGGGGTTCCACAAAACAGAAGACGTTTTATTCTAATCGCATCTAGACGTTTCGTCCCTATTTTTCCTGAACCAACACACGGAAGAGATCTTTTGCCATATGAAACAGTCTATAATGCTATTCATCACTACCCTCCTATAGAAGCTGGTCAGGAAGATGAACATTTTTTTAATCATCGTTCAGCTGGTCTTGCTCAAATTACTCTTGAGAGAATCCAAGCAACGCCCCACGACGGAGGAGGCAGATTGGATTGGCCAGAACATTTGGTGTTAAATTGTCATCAAAATGGTTTTGTAGGGCATTCTGACGTGTATGGAAGAATGTCATGGAATAGCGTTTCTCCTACTCTCACTGCAAAATGCTATAGTATTTCCAATGGAAGATTTGGGCATCCAGAACAGGATAGAGCAATATCGTTAAGAGAAGCAGCAGCATTACAAACTTTTCCAGATAATTATGAGTTTTTTGGTTCATTAACCGAAATAGGCAAACAAATCGGTAATGCTGTTCCTGTTTTATTGGCTCGACAAATTGGAGAATATGTACTTGAACAACATAATGTGCTGAATCAGGAGTGAATCATAGTTTTACATAACCTGTGATAATGTTTTGTAAATTGCAATATCGTTACGCTCTCATTAGGTTCTGGCGAGCAATCGTGCAGGTTCAAGTCCTGTCACCCGTACCAGCGTTCCGCTGGACCTCATTCGGATAAGGTCCGGCGGAATCATCATTTTACATCATTTACATTATTAAAGGAGAGCGTTGTTTGAAGAAGAATAACCGACCTGAGATAGTAGCGTAAACGGGGGTTTGCGAATACTTTCTCACACAGACCTCCCGTATCGACAGCATACTATCAGGAGGTAAACAATGAATAACAACTATATTATCCGTCAGGAAACAGCAAATGACTATCGTGAAACAGAGGCGCTCGCCCGTGAGGCATTCTGGAATTTGAACGTTCCCGGCTGCCACGAGCATTACTTCGTGCATATCCTGCGAGATCATGAGGATTTTATTCCGCAGCTGGACTACGTGCTTGAAGCTGACGGAAGGATAATCGGAAGCATCATGTACACCAAAGCAAAGCTAGTGGATGAAAAAGGCGAAGAAAAGGATATCCTTACCATGGGCCCGATATGCATTCATCCCGAGCATCAGCGCAAAGGATACGGAAAGCTACTGCTTGAATACACCTTTGAAAAGGCGGCGGAAATGGGATATGACACCGTTGTGAATTTCGGCAATCCCGACAACTACGTTGCACGTGGGTATAAAAGCTGCAAAAAGTATAACGTATGCTTTGAGGGTGACGTTTTCCCTGCGGCACTGCTTGTAAAGGAGCTGCGTCAGGGTGCGCTTGACGGCAGGAAATGGTTCTATCATCCGAGCGATTCCGAAGCACTCTGTGATGATACCGAGGCTGTTGAAAGGTTTGACGCCCTTTTCCCGAAAAAAGAAAAGGCATGGCGACCAAGTCAGGAGGAGTTCTACATCCACAGCCATTCAGTGATAAGCCGGTAACATCATAAGATCAATGGCCCGAGCCGATGAGTTTTTCTCATCGGCTCTTTATTTTATGTCGGTAATGCCGTAACGTGGTATAGATGCCGAGCGTGATAAAGTTGTGCGTTTTTCTTCAAAAAATAGCATAAACCTCTTTACAAAAATCACTTTATGTATTAAAATATAATTGTATAATTATATAGTGAGGTTAGTTTATATGGATAATTTCAAGGAGCTTGCCTTCGGTGTTGACGGCGACAGTATCACCGCAGGCAACCAGTGGTCATTCCACGTATACAACACGCTTGGACTAAAGACACACCACAATGTCGCTGTGGGCAGTGCGGTCTGGTACAAGAGGAC
The DNA here is from genome assembly GCA_017848155.1 of Oscillospiraceae bacterium. GTDB lineage: Bacteria > Bacillota > Clostridia > Oscillospirales > Ruminococcaceae > CAG-115. The sequence goes on from JAGAKC010000127.1 coordinate 3,741, forward strand.
AGTCGAATGCGGCGGCAGGACTGTGACCACACAGGACTACAACGCAGAGGATTTCGCAGGAATAAGCGGCGGCTGGGAGCCGACCGATGACGCTGACGAGATGCAGATGCGCATGAACAACTGCGCAATAGTACATATCCAGCGCTTCCTTGCGGAAGTGGAACAGGGTCTTTATCCTGCGCCCGATATATTTGCGTTTGCAATGGGCACGAATGATATTGCAGAATGTATCGGCGACCCCGAAAAGGCGCTCACAGGAAAAGCGCTCGACGGCAACGACAATATCGACCTTTTCACCGAGGCAGGCGCTGCACGCTGGTGCATACAGACTATACTGGAGCACTTCCCCGACTGCCGTGTGTTCGTACTGACTCCGCTTCAGACGGCTGACCCCGAGTTCAACGAGAAAAATCTCAGGGTGATAGAGTGCCTTAAGAAGATATGCGGCGGCATGTCTGTACAGATGATAGACTGCTACAACGGCTGCGGTATCTGCGAGAAGTTCGAGATAAAGGACGGCGAGGGCAGATATCTCCGTGACGGACTGCACCCCAAGGAGAACGGTCAGGCGCTTGAGGGCGCATTCGCCGCAAAAGAGATTAGAAACAACTATTTCTGATGATGGGAGCATAAAATGGAATTTCCGTCAGAGCTGCGTTTCAGGATAGAGCAGCTTTTCAGCGGCAGGGATATTAAAACGCTCACCGCATCGGCAGAGGCTATCTCCGCACGCTATCGCAGCGAGAGCGGAAGCGGAAAGCGCCTTGTCAGCGCAGGCAGGGACGTGCTCGCCTATGCAGCGGTGAGGATGCCTGCGACCTTCGGAGCGGTCAGCCGTGCGCTGGAGCTTACCCTTGAACAGTGGACGGGAGATATCTCCTCGATACTGGACGTGGGAGCAGGTACGGGAGCGGCAAGCCATGCCGCAGAGCTTGTGACAGGATGCGACGATATCACCTGCATAGAACGTGAAAAAGAGATGATAGCGCTCGGCAGCGAGCTTATGTCAGCACGTGCGCTGGACGCACAGTGGATACAGGCGGACATCACCTCGGGCGAGCTTACACGGCACGCCGACCTTGTGATATCCTCCTACTGTCTTAATGAGCTTTCGCCGTCAGCGAGGAAAAATGCGCTGCTTAAGCTATGGAGCGCCGCAGACAAGCTGCTGCTGATAGTGGAGCCGGGCACTCCCGAGGGCTACAGCCAGCTGAAGGCGGCAAGAGAGCTGCTTTTGCAGCAGGGCGGTCACATAGCCGCACCATGTCCCCACGAAAACAGCTGTCCCCTGCCCGAGGATGACTGGTGTCACTTCACGGCGAGGGTCGCACGCTCAAAGCTGCACAAGCAGCTGAAGGGCGGAGATGCACCGTATGAGGACGAAAAATTCAGCTTTCTGGCAATAGTCAGAGAGCCGTGTACAGGGGCGGCGAGGATACTCCGCCACCCGAAGATAGAAAGCGGTAGGATCACCTTAAGGCTCTGTATGCCGACAGGTGTTTCTGATATAGTCGTCACGAAGAAGAGTGCGCTGTTCAAAGCAGCACGCAAATCCGACTGCGGCGATACATTTTCACAAAACTGACCAAAAAGGAGAAAAGACCATGTTCAAGAAGATCGTTTCAGCAATGATGTGTGCAGCGGTGCTCTGTACCACATCCGTTACAAGCTTTGCAGAATCCGGCGGAATCCCCACTTCGGAGTCAGTCGTGATCTCTGTAACAAAAGCTACCGAATGGAACGGAAAAACAAAGCTCGAATCAGGCAAGGAGTATGTTGTTTCCAAGAACATCACCATCTCAAAGAAGATGACCATTCCCTCAAAGGCTACCGTTACAGTGGAGAAGGGCGCAAAGATAACTGTTTCCAGCAAGGGCAGCCTTTATGTAAAGGGCACTCTGGAGATAGAAAAGGGCGCTACTCTTTCTGTAAAGGGCAAGCTGTATGAGTACAAGAGCAAGACCATCAACAACTACGGCACCATCAGCTTCGGCAGCAAGGCAAACGTGACCATCAAGGGCAAGCTCAACAACAAGTCCACAGGCGTTATCAAGGGCACTCCCAAGAAGGTAACGGTAAGCAGCACCGCTGTCATCAGCAACAGCGGCAAGAACTCCACAAAGAAGCTGAACAAGTACATAGACAGTACAGCTATCGAAAAGAAGCTTGAAAACATCCTCGGCAAGATCGCAAAGGATCTTGATATCTACAGCGCTCTTAAGGAAGGCCTGCCCCGGGCAATGCTGGATGAGCTTGAGATCGTATTCCCCGAAGCATTCGGAATGGGCTTCAAGGAGTTCTGCGACCTCTTAAAGCAGGAGTATGAGCTTGCTCTTAAGGAAGAGGGCTTCGACATGGAGACCATCAAGTCCGTTGACGTGAAGATCACAAAGCTCACCGAGATAAAGACGCTGGACAGCGACGCCAAGGCTACCGCAGATATGTTCTACTCCGGCTGGACAAAGGTATACGAGGTACAGTTCGACCTTACCGCCAAGACATCCGCAGGCAACACCACCAGCGAGCCTCAGACGATATCCGTTATCTTCTGGAACGGCGACTGGTATCTGCTGGCATAAAAAGCATCCGACGGAGGAAAGATCGTGGATATCTATGTTGTTGAAACAGGGGCGCTAAGCTTTGCGGATATCGAGGGATATCTGTCCTGCGTTTCCCCTGCAAGGCGAAAGGCTGTCATGAAGAAAGCGTCCGACTGCGACAAGGTACAGTCGCTCATCGGAGGTCTGCTGCTGCGCTCGGAGCTGTCAAGGCTGACGGGACTGCCGATAAAAAGGATCGGCTTTGTAAGAGGCGCTCACGGAAAGCCGTATCTCTACGGCGGCGATGCGCAATTCTCGCTGTCCCACACAAAGGGCGCTGTCTGTGCGGCTGTCGCACCTGTGGATGCAGGAGAGATAGGCGTGGATATAGAGCTTCGTGACAGAAAGGCTTCGGACAGGCTGAAGGAGCGTGTGCTGAGCGACGGCGAGAGCGCTGTCGTAAAGACAGACGAGGATTTCATACGTGTCTGGGTGCGCAAGGAATCGTTCCTGAAACGCATCGGCATAGGTGTATCCACCGACCTTAAAGGCGCAGACACGGCGTTTCTGCCCGACACAGCGGACTTTCCCTGCGGCGCTTATCGTATAGGCGCTTCGGGCAAGGGTGCGGCTGCGGCAGAGATACACATGATCTCAGCAGAGGAGCTGCTGTCACGCTTTACGCCGAAAAGCAAATAAACAAATACATGCCGCTTCCGCAGGGAGCGGCATTATTGTTTACAAAAAACACGGAAGCTCTTGACAAAAAGCGAAAAGGAATATATAATAATCAAAGCGCTTTTTTAAGGAGTTTTATCATGACGGTCAACAGCAACAGCCGCCCCACGATTTATGCGTGCTACGGCGGATACATAACACAGGCGATAGTCAACAATCTTGCACCGCTGCTCTTTCTGATATTCCGTGACAGCTTCGGTATACCGCTGGAGCAGATAACGCTGCTCGTGACGGTGAATTTCCTTGTGCAGCTGGGAGTGGACCTTGTGGCGGCAAAGGTGGCTGATAAGATAGGCTGGAGGAAGTGCCTTGTGGCGGCGCATGTGTTTGCGGCGCTGGGACTTGCGGGAATGGGGATACTTCCGATGGTGCTGCCGCCGTTTGCGGGGCTTCTCTGTGCGGTCACGCTTTATGCGGTGGGCGGAGGTCTTATCGAGGTGCTTATAAGTCCTGTGGTCGAAGCCTGCCCAACTGAAAACAAGGCAGGTATAATGAGCCTGCTGCATTCATTTTACTGCTGGGGCACGGTAGCGGTGGTGGCGCTGTCCACGCTGTTTCTAGCGGTATTCGGCAAGGACAGCTGGCAGATACTTGCGATGTGCTGGGCGGTATTTCCGCTTGCGGTGGGCGCATGCTTTACGAGGGTACCTATCTATCCGCTGACGGAGGAGGGCGAGGGTCTTTCCATCCGCAGCCTTTGCAGGATGAAGTCATTCTGGCTTTTTGTGGTGCTTATGGTAGCGGCAGGTGCGAGCGAGCAGGCTATGAGCCAATGGGCAAGCGCATTTGCGGAGAGCGGACTTGGGATATCAAAGACGATGGGCGACCTGCTTGGACCGTGCATTTTTTCGGTGCTGATGGGCAGCGCACGTGTTTTCTATGCTAAGATGAGCGAAAGGATAGGCCTTAACTCATTTCTGATATACAGCGGAATACTGTGTGTGGGAGCTTATCTGCTGGCATCGCTGTCACCTGTGCCTGCGCTGGCGCTGGTGGGATGCGGAGTATGCGGATTGTCGGTGGGGATACTGTGGCCCGGGGTGTTCAGCCTTGCGGCTGCGGAGATACCTAAGGGAAGCACGGCGATGTTTGCGCTGCTGGCACTGGCGGGAGATCTTGGTTGTTCGGGAGGGCCTACGACGGTGGGAGTGCTGTCGGGGGCATTTAACGGAGAGCTTAAGACGGGATTACTGTTTGCGATAGTATTTCCTGTGGTGATGATAGCGGGAGCGCTGATACTTAAGAGAAACAAGACTTGAGCGAAGCGTCATAGTCCGCACGTTTATCATTTCAGTGTGGGGCAACGTCCCACGTGCTTAGCAAAACATATGTATACATCAAAAAGACCTCGGAACTTCATGTTCCGAGGTCGCTTTTTTACGTGCTTCGCACGGTTTGAGGGGCTTCGCCCCTTGCCCCCACCTGCTTTTTTGAAAAAAAGCAGGACAAAAAACTTTTGCACCGCACTTCGTGCGGACTATAACGCTTCGCTTGAGTTACACCTTACAATAAATTACTGCATAATCAAACGGCGACACCGTGATCGTTCCATCCTTTATACCCCTGCCATATCTGTCAAACGCAGGTACAAAATCAAAGAACATATCCGTGTGCTCATTCTTTATCGTAAACGTGTGTCCCCTTGTGCTCTTGTTCAGGTAAACTATCGCCGCATCACGTGTGATCTTGTCATATCTCGCAAATACCACCACATCGTCTGTCACCTCAATAAACTCAAAGTGACCCTGCTCAAATGCACGTGTGCCCTTCCTCACCACAGAAAGCTGACGCGTGAACTCGATAAGATCAAGATTCTCCCTGCCCCAGGGATAACAGCGGCGGTTGAACGGATCACGATATCCCTCCATTCCTGCCTCGTCGCCGTAGTATACCGACGGGATTCCCGGCAGGAAGAACTGCAGCACCATCGCACATTTCATGAGCGATATTCCGTACATGTACTGCTGTCCGTCAAGATACTTCTCGCACTGCCAGTCCTTGTCGTGCCAGCCTATCTCCTCGCCGCCAAGACGTGTCAGCGCACGCTCTGTGTCATGAGTGGAAAGGAAGTTCATCAGCATGTCGATAGCAGGCTTAGGATAATGATCCAGTATCGTCAGTATGCTGTCACGGAATGCACGTGGATCGGCATATTTACAGTAGTTCAGGATAGCTTCCTTGAACGGATAGTTCATTACGCTGTCCAGCTGACCGCCTGTAAGATAGCGCCTGCGTACACCGTAGCTCTCCTTGTTGGAAGCGTCCTCCCATACCTCGCCGTAGATTATCTTGTCATTGCCCATAGCCTTTACAGCCTTGTTCAGGTTGTCAAGAAACTCATCGGGAAGCTCGTCCGCAACGTCCAGTCGCCAGCCACGTGCGCCAAGCTTTATCCATTTCTGGAGTATGCCGCCGTCGCCGCAGATATAGTTCGTGTACTGTTCGTTGTTCTCGTTTACGTTGGGCAGAGTCGTGATGCCCCACCAGCTCTCATACTTGTCGGGATATCCCGTGAAGCTGTACCAGGGGAAGTACGGAGAATTTCTGTCCCTGTATGCGCCGACGTTGTCGCCGTAGCGTCCGAATTTGTTGAAGTACACGGAGTCAGCGCCTGTGTGAGAAAATACGCCGTCAAGAATGATGTCGATGCCCATTTCCTTTGCCTTTTTGCAAAGCTCCACAAAGTCCTCCTCTGTGCCGAGAAGCGGGTCGATCCTTTCGTAGCTCGCCGTGTTGTAGCGGTGATTCTCGTGAGCCTCGAAAATAGGATTCAGATATATCACCGTCACGCCCAGCGACTTGATATACGGCAGCTTTTCAATGATTCCCTGCAGGTCGCCGCCGAAGTAGTCATTGTTGCGCACGATGCCCTTGTTATCAGGCTTGTACAGCGGTGTGCCGTACCAGTCATCACGCATTATCCTGTCAGATGGCACGCCCTCGTGCTCCTTTCCGCTCTTTGCAAAGCGGTCAGGGAATATCTGATACATGATACCGCCGCGGATAAATGAAGGTGTGTACAGATTCTCATCAAATACCGTGAGCTGGAAAAGCTCCTCGCCCTCGAAAACGCCCTCGGACGCGCCACGGCGCTTGATGTAGCGGCGTCTGCCGTCAAGCACGCAGGTGAAATAGTAATGGTGAAGTCCCGTGTTATTCGGTGTGAATACGCAGGAATAGATGTTGTCATCGCCGCTCTCGTCCTGTAAGATAAGCTCGATAAAGCGCTCCTTGTAGCCGGGACGGTACATTACCAGTGTAAGGTCATACACGGGCATGGACTTCGGTATGCGCACATTGAAAATGCTCGGCTGTCCCCTTCTGAGAGCACCGAAGGGATGCTTATAGCTGCTGTCAAAGCAGTCAAAAATGGGAAGGCTCATTCTGGTTTCCTCCAAAGAGATTTGTCGTTTTGGGCACGTCTTTACGTGATATAGAAACGAAAAGCGGCGGGGGCAAGCCCCCGCCCTACGGTCTGCACCGAACTTTCCGATTTATTTTTGATATTACTTAAGCTTCCAGATGTCACGTGCGTAGTCTGTAACCGCTCTGTCAGCAGAGAAGCGACCTGCGCCTGCGATGTTGAACAGGGACTTCCTGTTCCAGTCAAGCTGATCCTTGTATACCTCGCTGAGGTACTTCTGTGTGCCACGGTAGCTGTCAAAGTCAGCAAGCGCCATGTAGAAGTCCTTGAACTTGATGGAGTTTGCGACCTCCTCGAAGGTAGCGCCGTTGATGCCGTTGTACATACGCTGCATAACGTCCTTGATCTCCTGGCTGCCGTTGATGTAGTTCTCGGGGTGGTAGCCTCTCATACGGAGATCGTTCACCTCGGGAGTCCTCATACCGAATATGAAGATGTTGTCGTCGCCCACAGCCTCGTGGATCTCAACGTTAGCACCGTCGTAAGTACCGATAGTGAGCGCACCGTTCAGCATGAACTTCATGTTACCTGTACCGGAAGCCTCTGTACCTGCAAGAGAGATCTGCTCGGAGACCTCAGCAGCGGGCATAAGCATCTCGGACAGTGTTACACGGTAGTCCTCAAGGAAGATGACCTGAAGCTTCTCACGCAGTTTGGGATCGTGCTTGATCTCCTCGCCGATGCACCAGATCATCTTGATGATCTGCTTAGCGATATAGTAGCCGGGAGCAGCCTTTGCCGCAAAGATATATGTCTTGGGCACGAAGGGAGCGTCGGGATTCTGCTTGAGGAAGTTGTAGTCAGCGATGATGTTCATAGCGTTCAGCTGCTGACGCTTGTACTCGTGCAGACGCTTTACCTGTACGTCGAAGATGGAATCCAGGTTCAGCTTTGTGCCGGTGGTCTTTTCAACATACTGAGCAAAACGCTCCTTGTTGTTTCTCTTGATCTTGCCAAGCTTTTCGAGAACGGACTTGTCGTTTGCGAATACCTGGAACTTGATAAGCTCGGAAGCGTCCTTCTTGAAGCCCTCGCCGATGCACTCGGACAGCAGGTCCGTAAGCTCCTGGTTGGACTGGAGCAGCCATCTTCTGTATGCGATACCGTTGGTAACGTTCTTGAACTGGCTGGGCTTATCCATAGCCTGGAGATGGAATACGTCGTCCTTGATGATCTGGCTGTGGAGCTTGGAAACGCCGTTTACGCTGTGGGAAGCGGCAACACAGAGATTTGCCATGTGGATCTTGTTGTCCTGGATAATGGACATCTTTGTGACCTTCTCGCTGTTCTGTGTTCTTGCAAACAGCTCCTCGCAGTAGCGGCGGTTGATCTCGCAGATGATGGAGAATATTCTGGGAAGGATCTTCTCAACGAGCGGAACATCCCACTTCTCAAGAGCCTCTGCCATAACGGTGTGGTTCGTATAAGCAAACGCATTGGTAACGATGTGCCATGCCTGCTCCCAGCCGTAGCCGCAGTCGTCAAGCAGTATCCTCATAAGCTCGGGAACCGCAAGTGTGGGGTGAGTATCGTTGATGTGGATAGCGACCTTCTCGTGGAAGTTGTCAAGTGTGCCGTATACCTTCATGTGGCGCATTACGATATCGCCAACAGAAGCAGCGCACATGAAGTACTGCTGTCTTAAACGGAGAGCCTTACCCTCCATGTGGTTGTCGTTGGGGTAGAGTAC
>JAGAKC010000128.1 GCA_017848155.1 Oscillospiraceae bacterium
CCACCGACTGCGTGGAGAAGAAGATAGCTGCCCTTGAGGGCGGTGCTGCGGCGATGTGCACATCCAGCGGTCAGGCTGCGTCGCTGCTGTCCATCCTCAACATCTGCGAGGCAGGCGACAGCTTTATCGCTTCCGCTTCCATCTACGGCGGTACCGTCAACCTCTTTGCCGTGACCTTAAAGAGAATGGGCATCGAGTGCATCTTCGTTGACAACGACGCTACCGAGGAACAGCTGAATGCTGCTTTCAAGGACAACACAAAGGCTGTTTTCGGCGAAACTCTCGCAAATCCCGCCATCACCGTGCTCGACATCGAGATGTGGGCAAGGGTGGCTCACGCACACGGTGTGCCGCTCATCATCGACAACACCTTTGCTACGCCTATCCTCTGCCGTCCCATCGAGTGGGGAGCTGACATCGTTATCCACTCCACTTCAAAGTACATGGACGGTCATGCTGTCCAGGTCGGCGGCGTTATCGTTGACAGCGGTAAGTTCGACTGGACGAACGGCAGGTTCCCCTGCATGACAGAGCCTGACGAGAGCTACCACGGCACTGTATACACAAGAGATTATCCTGCTGCTCCTTACATCACCAAGGCTAGGATGCAGCTCATGAGAGATTTCGGCTGCTATCCTGCGGCTCACAGCTCGTTCCTGCTGAACCTCGGTCTGGAAACGCTCGCTGTCCGCATGCAGCGCTACTGCGAGAACGCTGTAAAGGTGGCTGAATATATTCAGAGCACAGGCAAGACCGAGTTCGTCACCTACCCTGCGCTCCCCGAAAGCAAGGGTCACGAGCTTGCAAAGAAGTACCTGCCCCTCGGCACCAGCGGCGTTATCAGCTTCTCCATCAAGGGCGGCCGCTCCGTTGCCGTGAAGTTCATGGACAGCCTTAAGCTCGCTTCCAACGAGGTGCACGTTGCGGACATCCGTACCTGCGTGCTGCACCCCGCTTCTGCGACCCACAGGCAGCTCACCGACGAGCAGCTCGTCGCAGCTGGCATCGACGGCGGTCTTATCCGCTTCTCCGTGGGTCTTGAGAACGTTGACGACATCATCGACGACCTTAAGCAGGCGTTTGAGAAGATCTGAGATCATTGGATCGTGGGGGGGGCGGACACAGTTCGCCCCTGCGGCGCATGAAATTATACAGACCATAGATAAAACAAAAGGAGAACAACAATTGATAACCGTATCCGATCTTAGTATCAGCTTCGGCGGACAGATGCTTTTCAAGGACGTCGAGCTTAAATTCACACCCGGGAACTGTTATGGCGTTATCGGCGCCAACGGTGCGGGAAAGTCTACATTTTTAAAGGCGCTGTGCGGTGAGCTGGAGCCTACGAAGGGCACCGTTTCCATGCCCGAGGAGCTGCGCATGAGCGTCCTTAAGCAGGATCACTACGCTTATGACGAGTTCACCGTGCAGGATACTGTCATCATGGGCAACAAGCGCCTGTACGACATCATTCAGGAAAAGGACGCACTCTATGCAAAGGAGGATTTCTCCGACGAGGACGGCGACAGAGCCGCTGTTTTAGAGGGCGAATTTGCCGAGCTTAACGGCTGGGAGGCTGAATCCGACGCTTCGACGCTCATCCCGGGTCTGGGTCTGCCCGAGGAGATCCTCTATCAG
>JAGAKC010000129.1 GCA_017848155.1 Oscillospiraceae bacterium
AGGGCTACGAGGCGCTGCATCTCTGCGGTATGGACGAATGCGGCTGTGTGACCTCTACGGCGCTCGGAGCGGCAAAGCGAGGAATAAAGGCGGAGATAATCCGCAAGGGAACAGCAACGGTCTACCCCGAAAAGGTGGCTAAAGTCCGCAAAAAGCTGGATAAAGCAGGGGTAAAATACATATAGAAAGAGGAATTGACATGACACATACACAAAAGGCTGAACAGTATTTCAGCGACAAATTCCACTGCTCGCAGGCGGTGCTTGCGGCATTTGCAGACGAGCTAGACATAACTGAGGAGCAGGCTCTGAAGCTTGGTGCTTGCTTCGGCACCGGTATGCGCAAAGGAGAAGTCTGCGGTGCTTGCACAGGCGCACTGATGGTGCTGGGACTGAAATATGGTCATTGCATAAAGGGCGACACCGAGAGCAAGCAGCGTGCAGATCTCGTGAACGACCGCTTCCTTGAGGAGTTCGCAAAACGCAACGGCTCGTACATCTGCAACGACCTGCTGGGCTGTGATGTCCGCACGATGGAGGGCGTGAATTATGCCCTCGAAAACCGCCTGTTCACCGAGTTCTGCCCTAAGATGGTGAAGTCTGCGGTGGAGGTCGTAGAGGATATCATAAAGGAGATGGAGAAATGAGCCTTACAAAAGGACTTCACCACATATCAATGAAGACCTGCAACGATGAGGAATACCGCCGTGCAAGGAGCTTTTATGTTGACCTGCTGGGGCTTCGCATAGTCAAGGAGTGCGAGGCTTGCTTGCTGCTTGATACGGGCAGCGGAATAGTGGAGATATTCCGCAACGGAGTTGAGCCGCTTCCTCAAGGCAACAAACGCAAACACGATGTTTGCGCCGTTGCCCCAAAGGAGCGTTTTTCGCGAAGCGAATAATGCGTGCATGGACGCGCCGCAACAGTGGGCAACCTGAGACATTATGCATTTGCGGTGGACGATGTAGCCGCTTGTGCAAGGTTAGTGGAACAGGCAGGATATGAGGTGTTTGTTCAACCGAAATCGGTAAACATCGGCGGAGATGAGAGCTTTCCTGCGGAGATAGCTTTCTGCATAGGTCCTCTCGGCGAGGAGATAGAGTTTTTCTGTCAGAAATGGAATTGTGAATAAAACACATCGGCGGAGTGAAATGCTCCGCCGATTCTTATATCATTTACCTGTATTTAAAAAGGAATTTGACAAAGGCTATTGTTTTTGCTCGTCATTTTTGCTATAATATAAAAGTTGAATACATATTATAAGAACCTCTGCTGTTACCGAAATCAAAGATTTCGAACAGCGACGAGAACCTTGAAATATATGTTTCGCTGCTTTCGCAGCTGTCAGCTTCGCTGACTCATGGGAACAAGTTCCTATAACATATATTATAAGAACCTCTGCTGTTACCGAAATCAAAGATTTCGAACAGCAACGAGAACCTTTGAATATATGTTCGCCGCTTTGCGGCGGTCAGCTTCGCTGACTTATGGGAACAAGTTCCCATAACACATATTATAGGAGACAAAAAATGAAAGCTAACGAACAATGCCTTGCCTGTCTGGTAAACCAGATGGTAAAGACCGCAAGGCTTACAAATGCGGCTGACAGAGAAAAGCTGTACAGCAAAGTCTTTGCCGCTATGAGCGAAATAGATTATAACAGGTCAAATCCTGAAATAGCGGGTGATAACTTCCGTCTTATTAAGGAGCATATCGGCAATTCCGACCCTTATAAGGAAACAAAGGCTCGGTATAATCAGATGTTTCTGGAAAAGCTGCCGCAGTATGATGAAAGAATAAGATCCTTTGAGGACGCTGTGAAATATGCGGTGGTGGCTAATATTATAGACTTCAACCCTGTGCACAGCAATGTTGAGGAAGAAACGGAAAGGCTGTTTTCCGAGATATCCTCGCTGACGCTTACCGTTGATGATTCGGCACTGCTAAAAGCGGATATCCTGAATGCCGATACACTGCTGTATCTCGGTGATAACTGCGGCGAGATATGCTTTGATAAGCTGCTTATCAAGCGGATAAGGGAGCTCAACCCGAGCTGCAGGATATATTTTGCTGTCCGTGGCGAGGCAGTGATAAATGACAACACCGAAGCTGACGCTTATTCCGTCGGTATGGACGAATACGCCGAGATAATCAGCAATGGTGACTACTCCCCAGGCACTGCATTAGAGCGGGTAAGTGCCGAATTTAAGGCGATATATGACAGCGCAGATGTGGTGATATCAAAGGGTCAGGGTAACTGCGAAACTCTTAGTGGGGAGGATAAGAATATCTACTTCCTGCTGATGACCAAGTGCAATGTCGTTGCTGATTATGTGGGAGTTAAGGAGAAATCGCTGGTCTGCCTGCATAGCAGGGCTTTTGTAGGTGATAAGTAATGAAAATAATCGCAATTGCCGCTGTAACAGCAGGTGGAAAGACATCTGTTGTTAATGAGTTGAAAAATCAGCTTCCAAATGCAAGATCTCTTCATTTTGATGACTATTCTTTCGAGGGTGAAGTAGATGATTTCTGTGCCTGGATAAATCAAGGAGCAGACTATAACGTGTGGAATCTGGAGCCGTTGATAAAAGATATCCTCGAACTGGAAAAGACAGATACTGAATACCTGTTGTTGGATTATCCATTTGCATACTGCCATAAGGCATTGAGCGAATATATTGATCGTGCGATCTTCATAGATACCCCTTTAGATATTGCAATGGCAAGAAGGATACTGCGTGACATGAATAATGCCACAGGCGAGGATATCAGGAATGATCTGGAGATATATCTCAAGTATACCAGAGCTGCTTATGTCAAGATGTTAAAAGACGTGCTTCCTTCGTCAGATCATATTATAGACGGAACAAAGAAGTTAGAAGAAATAGTCGAGGAAATAAAAAAGATAATTCTATCAGTATAAGTTTCAACTTGCTTTTGAAGCCATAACACATAATCATCACAGAGAAATGCCACACGAGCATATACATTCTGCGTGATAAATAAAGCTGTTTGTGGCATTGACACTTTATGATCTATTTGTTATGATCAACTCAACGATTACTCTTTTCGTGGAGGATAAGATATGTTAAATAAAAACAAATCCGTTGCAAGTATAGTGTGGTTAATTATTTCGTGTGTAGTACATATTGTTTTGTTTAAGTCAAAAGTTAATGTTGACTATCAAGTGCACCGCCCCAAATTGTGCGGACAGCACAAAAACCCCTATGGTAGGTAAAAGAATCAAAATTTAAGCAACATACTGACTTCGTTTTTCTGACGGAGTCAGTTTTGTTTTAAGTTGAATACGTTGGTTGTTGTAGAAATC
>JAGAKC010000130.1 GCA_017848155.1 Oscillospiraceae bacterium
ATAAATGAAATAATGAACGGAAAAACTAGCGGTGTGGTGGATATTTTTATCGGCTCCGAGGGTGGTTTTGAACCGGAGGAGGCTATGCTTGCCGCTGAGAAGGGAATAGTCCCGGCGAGCCTCGGAAAGCGTATTCTCAGATGTGAAACCGCACCTGTAGCGGCAATTTCCGTTTTGATGAATATGACAGGAAACATGTAAGTTTTTTGGCATATTTAACTAAAATTTTGCTGAAATACTTGCAAAAATCTGCAAAAGAGTATATACTAGTTTCATAGCAGTTATAAACTGGAGTCGATTTTTTCAGGAGGTATGTAAAATGGCTAAGGGTTTAGGTATTGCACTGGTAGGTCTGCTTGCTGTTGCAGGCGGTGTTGCTGCTGCCGCTTTCCTTACAAAGAAGAAGCTTGAAAAGGAAAACGAAGCAGATTACTATGACGAGTGGGATGATACAGAGTGGCTGGACGACGAGGATTTTGACTTCGACGACGCTGACGAGTGCATCTCCGACACTGCTGCTGACATCGCAGATGTAAACAAGCAGAATGACGAGCTTATCGAAGAAGCTGCTGCTCCCGAGGAGTCCGAGGGTCAGCTCTGATATCACGGCAGTATAAGAAAACGGGCAGTGCCTTGCATTGCCCTTTTTTGTGTGTATATATGGAGGAATAGATGAAAAAGATAATATTGTCTGCGGCGCTGTGCATGGCTTTGACGCTGACAGGCTGCGCAGGTGAGGATAAGGAGCAGAGCAGCTCACAGACGACTGCTTCGGCACAGAGCACGACCACTGCACGGGAGGAGGAAAGCTCCGTCCCCGATACGTCCGCTCCTATCATGGAGTCGCACCCCGAAACCGCCGAGCCTGAAAGCTCCGTGCCCGATGTTGAAACTACGACCGCCCCCGTTACGGAGGAGCCTGAAGTCACCGAGGAAGCGCCTGACGTATACGCAGAGATGATATCGCAGTATGACAACACCTTCCTTGGACTTCCGCAGAAGGACAAGGTGTATGTTTTCAGCTCCACAGGCGTCACGGCAGAGATAAACGGCGAGGAATTCAGTGCCGTTTCCTGTCACGATGAGCACGAGGGTCAGCTGTACTACATGTGCGATTTCTACATCTCCGCTGACGGCAGCGAGGTGTATCGTTACTACGAAGCCACATCGGAGTATGTGCATCTTCCCGAGGAGGTGCATTTTCCGCCGCTCGACCCGACCACACAGACCCCCGAGGACATATTCGCCCATGCAAATGCGCTTTATTCCGCAGTATGCCTGTCACAGTTTGAGGTGGACTACGGCGATATGAAGGAGATAGGTGCGGACGGCAGGACATACTGCCGTGTTACGGATGAGCGTGTGGACAGCCTTATGGATATCGTGACGGCGCTTAACAGCTATTTCTCGCAGGATATCGTCAATTCCCTTATGGAGATGGAGCTTTTCCGTGAGGACGAGAACGGTGTGCTGTACGGACTTGGTGGAGGACGTGGCAGTGACCCGTGCTATCTGGGAACTACCTATGAGCTGACCGTGCTGAACGAGAGCCATGCCGAGTTTACCGCCACCAGTACATATTCCACAGACCCCGATCAGATCGAGGGCGAGTTCTACACCGAGGAGTATGTATTCAACATGGAGAACCAGTTCGGTATCTGGAGATTCACGAATTTCAAGATAATGGACTGATCTTTAAAAAGAACATCAAAAGCCTGAGGAGTTTTTCCTCAGGCTTTTGTTTGTCCAAAAACTATGTTTTTGCCTGCGAAGCAGGCGTTTATAAATAAATTTTTCCGACGACATGTGCGTCGGAAAAATAACTTCTATCCGCACAACTGTGCGAATTGGCGGCATCGCCGCCAATGAGTGCGGGCAGTGCGGATGTTTCGGCGGAAAAGTCCCAACGGGACTTTTTCGACGGTCTTTCTGTTATCTGGTTATCTCGTAGCATCTGACCTCGCACTGTTCGTCAGAGCCGAACTTCTTCTGCGCCATGCAGCTTCTGACATAGGTCATGCCGCATTTCTCCATGACCCTGCCCGATGCGGGGTTGTTCACATCATGACATGCGCCCACCTTTTCGTAGCCACGTGCCAGCAGGTCGTCAAGCACCGCCTTTACCGTTTCGGTCATCAGACCTTTCCCCCAGTGCTCATATGCCAGTACATATCCTATCTCGGGGATGCCCACGGTGTTTTCGCCGACAAGGTCTATGCAGCCTAT
>JAGAKC010000131.1 GCA_017848155.1 Oscillospiraceae bacterium
AGCATGAGCACCTCTGCGCTGCAGCCTATACCCACCGCACAGACAGCGCCGCCGAGGAACATCGAGCCTGTATCGCCCATGAACACCTTTGCAGGCGGAAAGTTCCACATAAGGAAGCCGATACAGCCGCCCGCAACGCACAGCGAGAGCAGCGTATGACCGAACATTCCGACGATGCCCGAGATGACCGCAAACGCAGCCATATACACCACCGTAACGCAGGAGCAGAGTCCGTCGATACCGTCCGTAAGGTTCACCGCATTTACGAGGTAGTAGATGACAACGCCCATCACGGGGTAGTACAGCCATCCCATATCCAGCTGCCAGCCCCACGGAAAGGAGATGACGGTGCTTCTGTCGCCGCTCAGATACAGCGTTGCGAAGTACGCTGCGATGATAAGTACCTGTATCACGGTCTTCTGCATAACGGTAAGACCGCCCTCATTCTTCTTTGTCTTTACCTTGAGGTAATCGTCCAGAAATCCCATGAAGCCCATCAGCACAGCCATCACAAGACCTGCCGAGGAGCGAATCAGCTCAAGCCTGCCTGCGCCGCCGAAAAGGTCCTGCTCGCCCAGCGCATGGAAAAGTATCATGCCGCAGATGAAGCTGACGAAAACGGCGATGATGAACATGATGCCGCCCATGGTGGGAGTGCCCTGTTTCTTCTCCTTGTGCCATTTCGGACCGATATCAAGGATAGTCTGCCCGTATTTCAGCTTATGCAGAAACGGGATGAACCATATTCCCGCAAGCCATGTCAGTGCAAATGCGGCACACGCCGCAAAAACGCTTGTCCAGATCATTATTTTCCGTTACCTCTCAATTATGTTTAATGCAGACCCTCTGCTATCTCTTCCATCCTCATGCCCCTGCTGCCCTTGAAAAGAAGCAGGTCGCCGTCCCTCACGAAGCCTTTCAGCTGTGCGGTAAGCTGTGCCTTATCGGTGCTGTGATACACCTCGAAGCCGCTCTGTGCGAGCCTGTCACGGCAGTGCGCCATCTCCTCTCCGTAGAGGAAGCACACATCGGAATTTTCCGTCACATACTCCGCCACCATCGCATGAAGCTGCGCCGACATATCGCCAAGCTCCAGCATATCGCCGAGGACAGCTATCTTTCTGCCCTCCGCCCTGGCTCCGCCGAGCACGGAAAGCGAGCTTTTCATGGACGTGGGACTTGCGTTGTAGCAGTCGAGGATAAAGGTCACGTTTCCGTGCTTTTCCGTCCGCTGACGCATGCCCGAAGCCTCGTAGCGCAGGAAGCCCGAAACGATATCCTGCGGCTGCATGCCGAAGCTCCGTCCGACGCAGTAAGCCGCAAGCGCATTCAGTATATGATGCTCTCCGCACACCGGGACAGCCGCCATGAAGCGCTGCTCGCCGTCCACGAGGGTGAAGCTCTCGCCGTCCTCACGATGCAGGATATCCTCCGCACGCACGTCGCAGCTATCGCCGAAGCCGTAGCGTATCACCTTCCTGTCGGAAAGCTCCACCGTGCGCAGGTATTCGTCGTCGCCGCACACTATCAGCGGAGCGCCGTCCCTTGCGCCGTCCAGTATCTCCAGCTTTGCCTTAAGGATATTCTCACGTGTTTTCAGGTTTTCTATATGGCAGTAGCCGATATTCGTTATCACCGCACAGTCGGGCACCGCAGCCTCTGACAGCACGCTTATCTCGCCGAGGTCGGACATGCCCATCTCGATGACCGCCGCACCGTGGCTGTTACCCAGCCTGAAAAGCGTTTTCGGAAGTCCGATGTCGTTGTTGAAGTTTCCCTCGGTCTTAAGGGTATCGAAGTCCCCCGAAAGCACTGCGTATATCATGTCCTTTGTGGAGGTCTTGCCCACGCTGCCCGTAACTCCGCAGAGCTTCACGGGAAAGCGCTCCCTGTGGTATCGTGCAAGACGAAGCTGCGCCGCACGGGAGTCCTCCGTAAGTATCACGGGGACGTCAAAGCCGTCCGCACCCTCTCTCCTGTCGGAGATGACCGCAGCTGCGCCTTTAGCGGCTGCGTCGGCGATGAAGTCGTTGCCGTCGAAGCGCTCGCCCCTTACCGCAACGAAAAGCGTGCCCTTTTCTATCGTGCGTGTGTCGGTGGAAACTCCCGTGACGGCGATATCGCCGCTTCCGATGAGCTGTCCGCCCACTGCTTCTGCTATCTCTCTTGTGGTAAACATTACTTAAGTCCTCTTTCCGAAAGGTATCCGTCCACTATCTCACGCTCGGAGAAGTGCACATATTCGCTGCCTATCAGCTGGTAGTCCTCGTGACCCTTGCCGCAGAGTGCGATGACATCGCCCTTTTCAGCCATCTCCAGCGCACGCAGCACCGCCTGTCTGCGGTCGGTGTATTCCTCGCAGGGAGTTTCGGGGGAGATACCGCTCCTCACTCCGTCTATGGTAGCCTGCGGGTCCTCTGTGGCAGGATTGTCTGTGGTAACGATAAGGTAGTCCGACCATTTCTCCGCAGCCCTTCCCATCATCGGGCGCTTTTCGCTGTCACGGTCGCCTGCCGCACCGAATACGGTTATCAGCCTGCCCTTTGCAAGCGGCTTCAGCGTGGACAGCAGCTTTAAAAGTCCGTCCTCGGTATGAGCGTAGTCGCACACCACGGTGAAATCCCCGTCATACAGCGTTTCGAGCCGTCCGCTCACCCCCGAGATGCTTTCAAGCGCCGAAAGGCAGTCACAAAGCTCGAATCCAAGTTGCGAGCACATCAGCGCCGCCTCGATGCCGTTAGCCACGTTGTAGTAGCCTGTCAGCGGCATGCGCACCACATAGGTCTTTTCCGCCGCTCTGTCGGTCAGCAGGAATTCCGCTCCCGAGGGGAAAAGCTCCACCTGCTCCGTATAGTAGTCAGCCGTGCCGAAAACGCTGACCGTTATGCAGTTTATTCCGTTTTCCGCACAGTATTCCGCCGTGCGTTTTCCGTAATCGTCGTCGATATTCACCACCGCCGTGCCGCACATATCAAACAGCCTGCGCTTTGCGAGGTAGTAGTCCTCCATCGTGCCGTGATAGTCCAGATGGTCCTGTGTGAGGTTTGTAAATGCGGCAGCGGCAAAGTGCTCCGCCGCAAAGCGGTGCTGCGCCAGCGCCTGTGAGCTTGCCTCGATGAAGCAGTATTCCGTGCCGATGTCCGCCATCTCACGAAACAGGCTGTACAGCTTTCTCGGCTCGGGGGTAGTGGGCGGTCCCGAGTGGGAGTAGATAAGTCCCTTTCCCGTGTCCGTGCCTAGAGTGCCGATAACTCCCACCTGCTTTTTGAAGCTGCGCATTATCTGCGCCGAAAGGTTTACGACAGTGGTCTTGCCATTCGTGCCCGTCACTGCGCACAGCTTAAGGCGCTTTGTCGGCTCGCCGTAGAATCTGGACAGAAGCTCGGGGTAGAGCCGCCTTGTATCGGGCACGTTTATCTCGCCGTGAAGCGAAAGCTCCCTTTCCGTCACCACCGCCGCAGCGCCGTCCCGAAGCAGCCTCTCCGCAGCATCATGCCCGTCGAAGCTCGCACCCCTGATGCAGACGAAAACATAGCCGCTCTGCACCTCACGGCTGTCCGAGGTAACTCCCGTCACCTCTGTATCACCTATTTCCACGGAAATATCCGTGATGCCGCAGAAAAGCTCGCAAAGCGTCATAAACTCACCGCCGTATACTGTATTTTAGTCTGAATAGGAGTTGACCTGGAATGTTACCTCCACGACATTTCCCTTGTAAGCCTCAACGTCAGGCTCCACCGACTGCGCCACTGCAACCGCATTGGGATTTTCAGCCGCACCGCCCGATATCTTGATATTGAAGCCTGCGTTGGTTATCGCCTCGTTTGCCTGCTCCACCGTCATGTTGAGGACGTTTGGCACGACGCCCGTTTCGTATTCCGTGTTATCTCCGAGGTACAGCACCACCGTGCTGCCCTTTGGTATGCTGTTTACCGCCGAGGGCACCTGTGCAGTTACCTTGTCACCCGTGGTGACATCGCCGACGATGCGCACCTCAAAGCCTGCCGCCGCAAGAGCGGATTCCGCACGCTGCGGCTCGTAATTCAGCACGTACGGCACAGCTGCGTCCATCTTCGCAAGCTCCTCCGCCGTGTAGGTGGGGTATATTCCGAGATGGGGCAGACCCTCCCTGAATACCGCCGAAACGACAGGCGCCGCAACAGCCGAGCCGTAATACTGCGCACCCGTGGGAGTATCAGCCATTACCAGCATGACTATCTGGGGGTCGTCCGCAGGGGTAAACGCCGCAAAGGTGGAAACATAGGTCATCTTTGCGCCCATAGCGCTGCCGCCCTCTGCGTTGTACTCGTCGATACGCTCCGCCGTACCCGACTTTCCGCCGATGCGGTAGCCGCTGATGTAAGCGTTGCTGCCCTGATTCGTGATAACGATGTTTTCCAGTATCTCACGCATCTGTGCGGAAGTTTCTTCTGAAATGACCTGACGCTTTATCTGCGTCTGGGTAGTTTCCACGACGTTTCCGTCGCTGTCCAGCACCTTGTCTACAAGGTACGGAGTGACCAGATATCCGCCGTTTACCACCGCGCAGAAGGCAGTTGCCATCTGTATGGGAGTTATCTTGTTTGTCTGTCCGAAGGACGAGGACGCAAGCTCAACGGGGCCCATCCTTTCCACGGGGATGTAAAGGCTCTGCGCCTCGCCCGGCAGGTCGATGCCTGTCGGCTCGGTGAAGCCGAATGCCTCAAAGTAGCTGCTGAATCTCTCTGCGCCGAGCATCGCTCCCATCGTCATGAAGGACGGGTTGCAGGACTTCGTTATCGCCTCCTGTAAGGTAAGCGTGCCGTGACCGTAGGTCAGGTGGCAGTCTATCTTCGTACCTGCCACATCGAGGAAGCCGTAGCAGTCGAAGGTGGAGTTAAGATTTACAAGCTCCTCCTCCAGAGCCATGGCGCAGGTTATCGTCTTGAAAACAGAGCCCGGATAATACAGCTCGGTTATCGCCTTATTCTTCCACTGCTTCTCACGGAAGGTGGCTTCAAGCGCCGTTATCTCCTCCTCGGGAGCGTCGGCGTCCTTAAGCTCCGCAAGCTTTTCAAGGTCGTACTGACTGTACAGCGTGGAGGGGTCGTTGGGGTCGTAACCCGGGGCGGTGGCCATTGCCAGCACCGCACCCGTGTTGCAGTTCATTATGATGCCGCATGCACGGTTTACTACACTGTGCTGGGAAACGCACAGCTCCAGATTCTTTTCAAGGTAGTGCTGCATGACCTCGTCGAGGGTCAGCACGAGGGAGTAGCCGTCCTCCGCAGAGTAGTACGCATCGTTGGTGTATGCCATCTCCCTGCCGTAGGCGTCCTTTGCGTATACCGCCTTGCCGTCCGTGCCGCTGAGATAGTCGTCATAGTACGCTTCAAGTCCGTAGATGCCCTCGCCCTCGTAATTCGTGAAGCCGATGATGTTTGCGGCAAGGCTCTCGTTGGGGTAGTAGCGCTTTGAGGACTCCTCGCCGTAAACGGAAGCGGAGTCGATACCGTTGTCCGCAAGGAAAAGATTTATCTCGTTCATCTCGGGCTTCTCGACCTTGTTCTTGACTATGTAGTACTGCCTGTCAAGGTTGTCGTTGTAAGCCTTTATCAGCTTGTTGTAGTCCACGTCCAGTATCCGTGAAAGATTCTGACAGATAAGCTCGGGCAGCTCCACATAAGGCTCCACCTTTTCGCCCTTGTCCGCCGCCCTGTCACGGTCCTTAAGGTACTGCTCATACCGCTTCTGATTCGCCTTGTAGATATCCTGCGGCGACATGATGACGTTCCACACGGTGGAGCTCTGCGCAAGCACTGCGCCGTTGGTGTCGTATATCGAGCCACGGCTCGCCTTGATGGTGACGGAGGACATCTGCTGGTCGTTTGCGAGCACTCTCCACTTGTCGCCGTCCAGCACCGAGTATTTCAGCAGGAAATATCCCACATACACGGAAAGCAGGCACACCACCACCAGCACGATGACCTGCTTTGTGCTGGACTTCATCAGGCGCTGCTTCTCGCCTTCCTTTTTATCCCATGCTTTAAGGGCTTCCCAAATCTTTTTAAGCACGTTAAATTCCTCCAAAAACCACCGTTTGCACGAAAAACCTTGTTTCTCCGAAAAACCACAAAAGAGCAAAGCCGCATAAGAACCGACTTTGCTCCGTAATGTTGACTGCCGGCAGATCAAAGGGCTTGTTCACCCCTATATTATGCCATTACAGACCGATGTATTCCATCAAATCGCCGAACCACCTGTTCACGCCGTCAATAAACGATCCTGAGCCGTCGGGCTGTACCTCGATAAGGCTCTCTGTATTGACGCTGAGGTACTTTATCTGGGAGTTCGACACCTTTGTCATGCCCAGCGCCTCTGTGGCGTATTCCTCCACGTAAGCGGTGTTCACCTTTGATTCAAGCCTGTTCTGCAGCAGCGAGTTCTCCTCCTGCGCTGCGGTAAGTGCCGCACGCTGGTCGGTCACCTTTCTCGCCCAGTCATCCGCCGTCGTAAGTTGCACGTTTACAAGGCAAAGCGCCGCAAACACAGCGCCCACGCTTGCGATGACCTTAACCCGGGAACCGCTTCTTGATACAGAACGGCTGTTCATCCTTATCTCCTGCTTTGCCTTCTCCTGCTTCTTTTGACGGTGAGCATTCTGTTTCTCCTGCTCTGCGACGTCGAAACGGGAAAGGTCATAAGCAAGGTTTGATTCGTACTGCATCGGTTCCCCCTCCTTTAACTTCCCTTAACTTCCTGATACGATGTCCTATCGTATCTTTTCTATGATTCTGAGCTTTGCGCTGCGGCTCCTCGTGTTCTGCTTAAGCTCCTCTGCTGAGGCGGTCACGGGCTTTTTGCCGACCAGTGCGCCCCTCGGCTGCTTTCCGCAGACGCACACGGGAAACTCGGGCGGACATGTGCAGCCCGTACAGAATTCCCTGAAACGAGTTTTCACTATCCTGTCCTCAAGGGAGTGGAAAGTGATGACCGACATGCGACCCCCGACCTTAAGGCAGTCGAAGCCGTCGGTAAGCGCCGTTTCCAGCACGTCAAGCTCCTTATTTACTTCTATTCGTATCGCCTGAAAGCTCTTGCGGCAGGGATTCTTCTCCCGCCTGTATGCCGCAGGAACGCTCTTTTTGATTATCTCG
>JAGAKC010000132.1 GCA_017848155.1 Oscillospiraceae bacterium
TTATCGCCCGGGTCCCATGGCCTCTATACCCACATATATAGAAAACAAGCACAAGGACCCTGATAAGATAATCTACCGCCATCCTGCCCTGAAAAATATACTCTCCGTCACCTACGGAGTCATCGTGTATCAGGAGCAGGTAATGCAGATATGCCGTGAAATAGGCGGCTACTCCTACGGCAGGGCTGATATGGTGCGGCGGGCTATGGCAAAGAAAAAGCATGATGTGATGGAGCAGGAGCGCAACGCTTTCATTTACGGCACCCCGTCAAACTGCGGAGCTGTAGCAAACGGAGTGCCCGAGGATATCGCCAATGCTGTTTTTGACGAGATGTCCGCATTCGCATCCTATGCCTTCAACAAATCACACGCAGCGGCATATGCCACCGTTGCCTATCAGACCGCATACCTCAGGAAGCACTATTACCTTGAATATATGACAGCACTCATTTCCAGCGTGCTTGACTGGACGGACAAGATGGTCGAATATATAAACGACCTTTCCGACCACGGAGTCAGGCTGCTGCCCCCTGATATAAACAAGAGCATGGCAGGCTTTACAGAGGAAAACGGAAATGTAAGATACGGACTGCTTGCCGTAAAAAATCTCGGACGCAACTTTATAAATTGTATAATCGACGAACGGAATAACGGAGAGTATACTTCACTTGTCGACTTCTGTACCAGAGCAGCAGGCTTTGACAACAACCGCCGCTACATGGAAGCGCTCATAAAATGCGGTGCATTCTCGGGATTTCCTCAGAACAGAAATCAGATGCTGAAAGCTATGGACAAGCTGCTCGACATGGCATCCGACGAGCATGAACGCTCATCCAGCGGACAGCTAGACCTGTTCCGAAGCACCTTTGACACTGTGTCGGACATGGAATATCCTGATGTTCCGGAGCTTAGCACCGCACAGCTGCTTGAATACGAAAAGGAAATGGTGGGACTATACATTTCGGGACATCCTGCTGACCAGTATACGGCAAACGCACCTGACAACTGCATGTATATCGCAGATGCGCTGGGAATATCGGAAAACAGACCGCTTTTTATAATCGGCATGGTGACAGGCAAAAAGAGCCACTCCACCAGAAGCGGACGCAGCATGGCATTCCTGAACATTTCCGACCGCACGGCAGATATTGAATGTGTGGTATTCCCTGAGCAATACGGCAGATATTCTCACCTGCTCCAGAGCGGAAACGTTCTGTGCATAGGCGGAAAGATATCACTCAAGGATGAGCAGCCAAAGCTCATAG
The DNA here is from genome assembly GCA_017848155.1 of Oscillospiraceae bacterium. Classification (GTDB taxonomy): domain Bacteria; phylum Bacillota; class Clostridia; order Oscillospirales; family Ruminococcaceae; genus CAG-115. The sequence goes on from JAGAKC010000132.1 coordinate 1,266, forward strand.
CGGAAAACATCCGCCCTGCGCAGCAGCTTCGTGAAAAAACGCAGCGCACGCTGTATGTCAATCTCCGTTCGGACGACACAGAAAGGATAACAGCCGTAACGAAACTGCTGCATCAATACCCCGGAATGGGAAAATTAAGGTTATGCTTTATGGATGAACGGACAGTATCCCGACTAAACGGATACAACGGTGTAAGAATTTGTGCAGAAATGACGTCAAAACTTGCAGAAATTTGTGGAAATAGCAACATTATTATAAAGTAACAAACCTAAAACCAAAAAATGACTTGACTGTAGCGGGAGTTTTGTAGTACAATATGATTTGAATGAAACTGAGTTTATCTCAGTGGTATTACATCAGGGCAGAGTTCCCTGCAGAAATGGAGAGAATCAACATGCAGAAAACTATTGGTGTATTAACAAGTGGCGGCGACGCTCCCGGCATGAACGCTGCGGTACGTGCAGTAACAAGGACCGCGATCGAAAAGGGCTTCAAGGTCATCGGTATACGCAGAGGCTATAACGGTCTGCTGAACGGCGACATTTTTGAAATGGACGCACGTGCAGTATCCGATATAATCCAGAGAGGCGGTACAGAGATATTTACCGCACGCTGCAAGGAATTCAAGGAGTGGGAATACGTCCTGAAGGCTAAGGATAAGTGCGTTGAGCTTGGTATCGCTGGTATCGTTGTGATCGGCGGCGACGGCTCTTTCAGAGGCGCTGCTGACCTTTCCAAGGCAGGTATTCCTTGTGTAGGCGTTCCCGGAACCATCGACAACGACATCCAGTGTACAGAGTACACCATCGGATATGATACAGCCATGAACACCGTTATGGAGCTCGTTGACAAGCTGCGTGATACTTCCCACTCCCACGAGCGCTGTGCCGTAGTAGAGGTAATGGGACGCAACGCAGGTCACATTGCACTCAACACTGGTATCGCATGTGGTGCGACAGCTATTCTTGTTCCCGAAGTTGAATATGACCTTGAAAAGGATGTAATTGCAAAGATCAAGGCAGGTCAGGCTGCGGGCAAGGAGCAGTTCATCATCGTCGTTGCAGAGGGCATCGGCGGAACAGAGGAGCTTGCAAAGAAGATCGAGGCTGCAACAGGCGTTGAGTCCAGAGCTACTATCCTCGGCCACGTACAGAGAGGTGGTTCTCCCACAGTACGCGACAGAGTAATGGCAAGCGAGATGGGCTACTACGCAGTAGAGCTTCTTGAAAAGGGCATCGGCAACCGTGTAGTTGGTCTTAAAGAGGGCAAGGTATACGACGTGGATATCCAGGAAGCACTTGCAATGAAGAAGCCCTTCAACGAGCGTCTTTACAAGATCGCAAACGAGATCAGCCTTTAATACATCAGAAAAGCAGCTCCTGTCGGCTTAAAGGACGGATCATCCGAAAACGGATGGGATCACACAGAGTAGAAAACAGTGCGTTAAGTGCTTATCGGACGGAGAGTTGCCGATAGGACGAAAAGACCTTGTCTTGCGGTACTGTTTTCGCATCTCGCTGTACATAAAACCTATGAGTTGCCATAACTTATCCGTAATTTATGTATTGGCGTAAAGGAGGATAATTATGGCAATTTTTAAAATGTTCAAAAGATCGGCACTGGAGCTTAAAAGCCTGCGCTGCATAACCGTGACAGCAATGCTTATAGCACTGGATCTTGCGCTGAAATCAGTGACCATCAACCTGACAGAGGATCTGAAGATATCATTTGCATTTCTTGCACTGGCGACGATAGGAATGCTTTTCGGTCCGACGGTATCGCTGATGGCTGGTGTTATTACTGATCTTATCGGCTTCTTTACAGCTCCGCAGATGGGTGCCTTTAATCCCATGTATACTATCATCGAGGCAACGGGTGCTATGCTGTACGGCTTGTTCCTGTATAACCTCAGATACGCTAAAGTTGATCTCCGTAACATAAAGAACAACACAAAGGATGTGCTGAAGCAGGTCATCAGGATAGTGCTTGCAAAGGTGTCTGTTGTGATAGTCTGCAACCTTATCATGACGCCCCTCGCAAACATCCTGACAAAATTCTTCACCTTTGGCACGTGGATAGTTGAGCCTACGCTCCTTGCTTATCCTGCAAGACTGCTGAAAAATGCAATACAGTGCCCTGTGGACTGCCTGCTGCTGACACTTGTGCTGTTCCCTGTCATGATGGCATACAGAAGCGTTTTCAAGCAGAGTACGCCCGTGAAATCAGATAAAACTGTAAGCACTCACTAAAGAGGTATTTTTATGAACAGATTAGGCGTTATCGGCGCAGGAAATATGGGCGCCGCAATAATCAATGGAATCAGAAAAAGCGGAATGGACGTGGAGATATTCGCATACGATAAGTTTACAGAAAAACTTGCGACGCTTCCTGTCACCGCATGCGATAACGAGATAAACGTGGTAAAGCAGTGCAAGTATGTCCTGCTTGCCGTTAAGCCGCAGATGCTTGCCGAGGTGCTTGATACCATAGCTCCCGCAGTAACTGCGGATACCGTATTCATCTCCATCTGCGCAGGTATCTCAGCCGAATTCATCCGTGCACATACCGTAAAAAGCGCCAAGGTGGTGCTGGTCATGCCGAATACTCCCATGATGCTTGGACTCGGTGCGTCTGCCATGAGCTGCGACAGCTCCGTTTCTGACGAGGAATTTTCCTTTGCACGTGCAGTGATAGGCAGCTGCGGCATAACAGAAGTAGTGCCCTGCGACAAGATGAAAGAGGTCATCGCAATAAACGGAAGCTCCCCTGCATTTATATATCTGTATGCAAAGGGCTTCATAGACTATGCTGACAGCGTAGGAATAGAAAAGGAAGCTGCGCTTAAGCTGTTCGCACAGACCCTTGTAGGCTCTGCAAAAATGCTGACAGACAGCGGAATGACGGTGGACGAGCTGATAAAACAGGTATCCTCCCCGGGAGGCACCACTATAGCAGGACTCGAAAAGCTGTACGAGGGCGATATAACAGGTGATGTACAGAAAGCCTGTGAAGCCTGCACCGGACGAGCTTACGAGCTTGGACAATAATTATTACAACGGACGGTATTCCCGTCCGTTTTTTTATTTGAAAATGTCACTTTTTGCCCGTTTGGATTGTTATATATAATGTGGAATTTTTTCTGCAACAAAACCATCTTAAAATTCGTATTTATATATGGAGCTATTTCTGTATGTATTCCATTTGACAAATATGTACATAATGTGTATAATGGAAATGTATGCTTTTTTATGGCAGGAAAGTAAACCATAACCGTAGATCACATCATAAAACAGGCTTAATATGCAACCTGTTACACTTTTATATACAAAAATCTTAATAAAATCTGAAACTTTTTTAAAATAACCGCTGACTTCAGTAATGTAGGCGGATAAGCGAGGTGAAGCTCCGCGTGGGAAAATTTGACATAGACAGCTACTTTGACACCGTTTACGCCGAAACGTTCAATGCCGTTTCGCGTTATGTGGTAAGCCACGCGGCACGCTTTCAGGATGCGGAGGACATCGTACAGAATGTCTATACCCGTCTGTATAAACGCCTTAAAGACAAGGGCTGTGACGACATCGACAATGCCGAAGCATTCGTTATCAACATCGCAAAATTCGAATGCAGAAGCTTTTTTTCAGGCTTTGTAAAACGCCGTGATAAAGTGATAAACATGTCGGAATACGACGAGGAGCAGTCCTCGGCGCTTGAGGCAGAGCTTTCACGTGACCAGAAGCTGCTGGAAGATGTGATGTCCGACAAGATACTTGCAAAACAGATATTTGACGATATAATGAACTCCGACGAAACGGTCGGAAAGATATTCTATCTGCATTTCGTTTGCGACATGAAGCTGGATGAGGTAGCAAAAAAGCTGGACCTTAAGCTTTCAACGGTAAAAACAAAGCTTTACCGTACACTCGAAAAACAGAAAAAGAAATTCGGTATCTGACGCATATAATACTATATATCCCATAAGGAAAGGAGGTCTGACTTGTGAACAAGCATGATTTTTACAAACAGCTGATGAGCGAATATACATTCGACCCTGAAAAGATAAAAAACAATGCCAAAAAAGGCAGGTTCGCAAGGCAGAAGATCTCTCCTATGGCGATAGGACTTACGACAGCGGTTGCGGCTGCGACTGTTGTGTGCGGCACACTTGCATTCTCTATGGCAGGTAACAGGAACGGCGTCGATCTCGTCGATACGGGCAGCAGCGCTCTCTCAAGCCGTACCGCAGAACAGCGTGTACTGGACGCTATCGAACAGCAGAACAAGGAACAGAACAGCGAAGAGATAAAGGATGTTCTTGTGACCTTCAATCTTCCTATATCGCCTGCACAGGCACAGGATATCCTTGCCTGCTATGCAGACGGAAGCATTCCAGTAACGGCGATCTATATGGCTGACGGCTCAAGGATAAGCGGCAGCAGACAGGTGGAAGCTGTGTTCGGCGGAAGCGAGGAGATCAGCGCTGTAGCGGTACAGTGCGCAGGTTCTGTCATGTCAAAGCTTCAGGCGGATAAGGATATATTCCTTGTTGAGCTTTTATCTGAAAGCGATGTTGACACCGCAGTGCCGATAAGACCTGAAGATATCGAAACGCTGGATGTACAGATCCCCGAACGGGAAGATATAAAAGACGATACCGAGACCGACCCGCAGATAAAGGATCCCATATCTGACGTCATCGTGATAGGCACAGAAGAAACAGACACTACTGATGCCATTACGGAAGAGACCGCAGATATAGGAACAACAGATATATCGGACACTGCTGAAGGCGGAACGAACGAAACTACTGACAGCAGCGACGATACGAGCGATACCGCTGACGCTCCTGATGAGGACACCGCAGAAAACGGTGAAACAACGGATGCTCCCGTCGTTCCCGAAACAGGCGAAACAAACGATAATAACACCGATGACGGCTCCGCAGATGCACCCGATGCTCCTGTAGCTGCTCCTGTATTGCCCGAAGGTATCACACTTCCTGTGACCCCCGAAAGCTACAGCTACTCCAGCACTCATCTCGGTGCAGAATCCGCATTCTTCCTCAGAAATGGTATGATGTATCTGCGTACAGCAAATGAAGTTGCTCTCTACAGCTTCGACGGCAATACCATGAAGCAGGCAGCTACAGCAGAGTGCACAGACGCAAAGGTGCACTGGGTAGCCGAAAACGGCGGTAAGATGATAGTTTCAGGCGTTGACGAGTACGGCATGCGAAATAAGCTGCTGCTCATAAATGCCGATGCATACGAGATATACGACCTCAACGCCGAAGATATCGTAATGAACGGTACTCTTTCGGATGTAGGCTTTAACGCAGAGACCAAAAAGCTTGTCCTCTCTGTAAAGGAGGATGGCGTATATTATGTATGTGTTTCGCAGGTGTATGATTATAACGGCTCTGCTGAATATATCGGCGCTCCGTTTGAATCTGCCGCAAGACCCTACCTGCTCAGCTGTACGGCTGATACCGTATATCTCGCTGTAGCAGATGGCACACTGACACAGGTGTACGCTGTCAATATCAACAGCGGGGAGCTGCGTATCATCAAGACCTACGACAACAACCCCAAGATGAGCCATAACCTTGCTTTTTCACATGGCATCATCACACCATCCGCAACAGCATTTACAGGCAATGTCGAAATATTTGACCCTGCTGCAGAAACGTTTATAAAGACAAACCACTTCAACGAAACGCTGAACTTTGGCGCAAGCCGCCATAGCTTCAGTGTAAACGGAGATGTATATAATGTATCGGGTGGGTCTGTAACAGCCACGGGCGGCATAAATGCGCTTGCCCCCATCGACTACAGAAAGAGCTTCTCTTCACTGTATGCCGCAACTGCGGACGCAGGTTATGTCTATATAACAGAAAGCATCTACAATGACAAAAACCGTGCAGGTATCCTCAATTTCAACAGCATAGATGAAAACTGCAGCGCAGAATTCAGAGAAGTCCTGAACGGAGCAATCGGTATGAACAATGCACTTGCTCTGGATATGTGCAGAGATGCAGGTATCCTGTCCCGGGAAAGGCTGCTGGAATGTCTTGATGTATACTACTCAAAGGCTGCTGTAGGCAAGATAATGAACCTTTGCGGTATACCTGACAGCGGTGCACTGAGCTACAAGGCAGGCGTGCTTTCGGCGATCAATGCCGACGATACCATACTGGTCATCAGCTCAACAGGAAGCACCGACGCAAGCGGTACTTTGTATATCAAAGCAGGAAGCTATTCCGGAAAGACCGCCTATCGTGCTTTAAGCGTGACTTTCGCCTTTGAAAACGGCGGATGGAAGCTGTGCAACATTATAGGTTAATATCACTGTCGCCGCATGTAAAAATTCGGCGATAATATTTAAACGGAGAAAAATATGAACAAAAAGACCGTGTCAACGATCGTTGTTTTAGCGCTGCTATGTGTGGGCGGAATATCTGCATGGCTGACGATGAACAGTATACCCGTTTCCTCTCCCGTTGCTGAGATATACTCTTACGGGAGGCTGATACGCACTGTGGACTTGTCACATGACGATTCCTTTACCGTGGAGTGCGATGAGGGCTTTAATACCATACTTGTCAGGGACGGAAAAATATCAGTAACAGCCGCAGACTGCCCTGATAAGGTCTGCGTCAGGTCTGAAGCACTGCCGAGAGGGAGCGTACCTATAGTGTGCCTGCCGCACAGGCTTGAAATACAGATACGCTCTGCGTCGCAGGACCTGGACGGTCAGATAAGATGAAACAGGATGAACGTTTTTTCTCCTGTTTTCGCTGTTTATTCACATTTATTTTTCAAAAAGGACTTAACAAGCAGCCTTATTTGTGGTATAATAGTATAAGATATGTGCAGATATAGCTGTACTATCTCCTGAATGAGCCTGAAAGCTTTTTAAACGATCGGACATAGAACACATATTGTTTGTCTGCAAAGGTATGGTGAATATGGACAAGAAAATAAAATATATCAAGATAAAGGACGAGCAGCCAAAGCGCCGTCCCGATAAGAAAACCAAAAGCAAGGTCTGGAAAAATATAGGTCATGCTATGACTATCGTCGGCACGACATTCTCCGCAATGCTTCTTATAATAGTTGTCATGATGTGTATCGTCGTAACAGTGCTGACGGTATATGTGCTTGACTTTGCCGATAACAGCTACGACGCAAATCTGCGTGATGTTGAGATGAAGTACACAAGCTTCGTTTATGCCTATGACGAAAACGGTAACGAGGTGGAGATAAAACGTCTTGCCGCAGATGAAAACCGTATCTGGGTCAACTATGAAGAGATATCGCCTTCCCTTATCTACGCTGTTATCGCAGTAGAGGACAAGCGATTCTACGAACATAAGGGCGTTGACTGGCAGCGTACAGTGTCGTCACTTCTTGCCGATGTAGTAAACAGCTCCAACGCAGGTCAGGGCGGTTCTACCATTACACAGCAGCTTATCAAAAACATCACAGGCGACGATGAGGTCACATGGGAACGTAAGCTGCGAGAGATATTCCGAGCACTGAGTATAGAGGAAAAGTACACAAAGATAGATATCATCGAGTCGTATCTGAACAGAATATGGTTCGGCGGAATGATCTACGGTGTGGGCGCAGCTTCACAGTACTACTTCGGAAAAGACGCAGCCGATCTGAATGTTGCCGAATCAGCGATACTTGCGGGCATGATACGAAGCCCGGGCAGCTACAATCCATACGCAAACCTCGAAAACTGCAAGGAACGACAGCGATATGCCCTTGACCATATGTATGAACAGGGTCTTATCAATACGCAGGAATATGAATCGGCATACGATAACGAAGTCAGGGTGACCTTTGCAAAGCCTGTATACGGCGATGATTTCGGCTATGTGGACGAAAGAACTCTCGCCGACAGCGATGATACAGACGATATCCCTGATGAGCTTCCCGAAGATGATGGCCTTGTACCTTACGAGGCATACAAGTGGGACGGCGACTACGAGGTCACACAGAACTGGTATGTGGACGCCGCTATCGACCAGGTCATCAATGACTACGCTGACCTTAAGGGTATAGGCTATACCTCGGCCAAAAACGAGATATACAACGGCGGATATAAGATCTATGTCAATATGGATATGAAGATACAGGAGGAGCTTGAGGCAAAATACCGTGACCCCTACACTGTACTTTCATCATACGACCCCACGGCGCCAAAGGAGGACCTTCTCCAGTCGGCATTCGTAATAATGGACTATTCCGGTACAGTCATCGCACTGGTAGGCGGTCTGGGAGAAAAAGAGGGCGACGGCACCTTCAACCGTGCGACCCAGGCAAAACGTGCTCCCGGTTCGACCATGAAGCCTATCTCCACCTACTCTACAGCGATCGAGAATAACCTCATAACCTACTCCACAATGGTGCCTGATATGGGCATATATATCCCTGACAGCTCCAGCGCCTCAGGCTACAAAAGATGGCCCAGCAACTACAACAACGTCGGCGGCGCAGGCGATCTGATGCCGATATGGTATGCGGTAAGAAAGTCCACCAACACCGTTGCGGTCAGAGTATCTGAAATGCTCACCCCTCAGGTATGCTATAACCAGCTGACACAGAATCTGGGATTCTCTACGATACTTGAAAGTGATATTGCGTACTCGCCTATCACGCTGGGCGCTCTTACAGAAGGCGTTCATCTTGTTGAGCTTTGTGCGGCATATCAGATATTCGGAAACGGCGGTTATTATTACGAGCCGATGCTGTACAGCAAGGTCGAGGACAGCAAGGGCAATACGATACTCGAACAGGATTTCTACGGCACTCAGGCGATCAGCAGCGATACATCCTATATCGTAAACAGAATGCTCAGGACCGTTATAACCGACACATCGGGTACGGGACCAAAGGCACAGCTCGACAATGTTGAAGTCGTAGGCAAGACAGGTACTTCAAACTCCGAGTCAAATCTGCTGTTCGTAGGATGCACCCCCGACTATGTCGGTGCGGTCTGGGTCGGCTATGACGACAATACCCTTATCCCCAAGAACGCAGGCTGGAAAGCACTTGCTTCCATATGGAAAACAGTAATGCAGGATGTTCAGGACACATCACAGATGCTGAATTTCACGCCCGATACCACTGTGGTAGAGCGAAATTACTGCTCGCAGACAGGTCTGCTTGCAACAAACAAATGCAAGGACACTGAGCTTGGATATTACCGCCGTGATAATCTGCCAGATTACTGCACAGGCAAGCACGACGATATTATCGATGAGATAAAGGCGATCATCGAGCAAGAGGATGAAGAGCTTATGGAAATGCTGAGAAACGGCCGATGATAGTGCTGCACCTGTAAAACAGCCAAAGACAAAACGACCCTCCTATGGTATAACAGAAACCATGGGAGGGTCTTTTATAACATGACATAGATCATGATCCTGGAGCAGCTTGTGGCAGGTAAAACAGGTTATTTATAAAAACAGATCATTATATAGAAACAACCGTATTTACCTGCCACATCCTGCCCCAGGATGGACACTGGCAGTAGACAAAAGTTGAAGCGACGGCAGAAAAAGCGCTGTTTTTCAATACTGCTCTTATTCCAGCTCCAGATCTTCGATAATTCCGATCAGATCACGCACTCCATTTACACGTATCCCTTTACGCAAAAGCTCTGCATCTGCGTCTGTAAACTGCTCTATCGAAACATCGAACAAGGTGTGCGGCTCTGCTTCACCCTCACGAAACACGGCAACTCTCCCGTTATACTCACGTATGATGTAGTACTGCGTGCTGTCTGCTACAGCCAACGCTTCTGCGGATATCTCCTGTGACGCAGACATCACGACCCCACCGACAAGTATCAGTGAGAGTACTGCTCCTGCTATTCTGGCGTACATTTCATGCCTCTCCTCTCTTTTTTTCAGTATTATGTACCACCATATGACATTTTATTCCGAAACCGAGCACAAAAAAAGCTCCGTCATTTTCCGACGGAGCTTTCATTATCTGATCAGATGAATGCGTAGTTGGACTTACCACTCTTCTTAACGGAGTACATGGCGTCGTCTGCCTTACCGATAAGATACTCAACACGAGTGTTGTAGTCGTCCTTAATGAGTGCAATACCGATACTTACGCTGACTCTGAGGCGCTCGCCTGTTTCGGATTCGAAGCCCTCATCAAGTCTTGTGATCATCTCCTGAGCAGCCTTTGCAGGATCGTTTATCTCTGCATTACGGATGCATGCAATGAACTCGTCACCGCCATAGCGTCCAGCAAATCCAAACTCTCCGACAACGCTCTGGATCGTTCTTGCCACAAACTTGAGCACCTGGTCACCCGTAGCATGGCTGTACTGGTCATTGAAGTGCTTGAAGTCATCAACGTCTACAAAGAGAACCGCCATTTCAGCCTTTCTGGCTTCAGAAAGAGAGATCTCATTGTCGATATGGCTCTCAACAGTTTCTCTGTTGTAAAGCTCTGTAAGAGCATCGTAGCTTGCACGCTCTGTCAGCTGCTGCTCACTCTTCTTTGCACGGTCGATATCTACCATAACGCCGACGATCTTAAGAGGATTGCCCTCCTTGTCACGCAGCGTAGCAGTTCTTACAAGTACCCAGATAAAGTCACCGTAGATGTTCTTCATTCTGTACTCGTTGCCCTTGAACTCCTCGCCGTTGCCGAGCTTTTCAAGATCTTCCTTATAACGCTCGGAATCATCGCCGTGGATCTTTGCCTTAAGCAGGAAGCTGTCCGCAAAGTGGTCAGAAGGAGCACGATAGCTGAACTTCTTGTTGAAGTTGTTGGAGAAGAATACTTCATTGGTCTTGAAGTTCCACTCGAAGATGATATTATCGGACATCTCTGTGATAGTCCTGTATCTGTCCTCACTTACAACGATCTCATCAACGAGATTATTGAAACGTCTGGAGATCTGACCGTATTCGTTGTTGCTTACGGCAGCGATACGTGCATCGTGGTCGCCACGACGGATCTTGACAAGTGTTTCCTCGATAGTCTTGAGGGGCTGTGTAACGTTGATCGCAATGAAGATAGCACCTGCAATACAGATGATAGAGATGATAACGACTGCAACCACAACGGAGGAAGAAACAGAACCGGAGATATTGCCTGCCATGTTCTCATGACAGCTTGCAATAACTGCAAAGCCATCCTCGCCGCCGACCTTGCCGATAACAGCGACCTTCTTCTCAACAGCCGCAAAGCCATTGGATGCGCCATCGAAAATAATGGGTTCGGATATATCTCCGTCGCCAAGCGTATTCAGCTCGTTTACAACAGCGTCAGCATACTGTACGACAAGATTTGTTCCCGTACTGGACGCACTGATATAATTGTTGCGGGAGTCCACTACCATCAGTGTTCCCTTTGTATAGAACACACCATTCGCAGGCACCTTGCAAAGGAAAGCATCCTGCTCGATCTTGTAGAATACCACCAAAGTATTGCTGCCTACCTTGCTCTTGATAAAGAGCTTCTTGCTAGCGCTGTCGCCTATGTAAAGCACTCCGTCCTTGTAGTTGTCAAGAGCCGCATAGTCAACAACGGATACAGAAGGCTCCTTGCCGCAGATGACCTTGTCATCCGAGCCGACGATGACGATGGAATCAATAACAGGATTCTCTGCAACCATGCGAACGATGAAATCGCCTGCCGCATCCTTGTTTGCAGTGCTGTCGCTGACTTTACGTACCACATCAACGCCCTTAATGTAATTGAGTTCGCTTTGAACGGTATCGAGATATGTATTGATCGTCTGCTGCTGGTTCTGGACCAGGTTATTCATCTGGCGGATGAATTCCTCTTTACCGTTTCCCGATACAGAGATACTTGAATACACCGCATACACTATCATCGGAATGATAGCAAAGCAGATTGCGGCGATCATGATCATGGTTCTGGCTTTCATATATACTCCCCATTTCCACCCGTTATCACGGATTAAATTATAGTAATACATAATAATAGTATTTTTATACTTGTTTATTATAACACAGTTTTTCGGATATGTAAACACATCTCCAATAATTCTCTACCCTTATTGCCAAAATTCATTAAAATTGAACAAATCAATAAAAATTATTTTGTTCACAATAGCATGCTAAAAAAAAATAAAGAAATCTGTACGTATTATCTATTGATTATAATCAGAAAATATGTTACAATTATAAATGAATATAACTTTGTCGTGTTTCATACATCATGCATCACGGCTCGTTCGGAGGAAAAATCATGAGATCTATTGTAAAGGCAAACACATACAGATTGATAGATAATCATTCGTTTGAACTGCCGCTTCCCTTTAGATTTGAGTTACTCAAGAAAAATTGTCCTATCGCAGGTTATGAGATCAGCGAAAACGAGGATGTAAGCTATACGATCCTTACGAAATTCAAGGAAGATATGCTGACTACTATACAGCGTCCGCTTACCGCAGCAGATATTTTCTTTTTCCTTTCATGCAGAGTTTTTCAGGATCGTACGCCCTATACATACCAGATGCTGAAAAACGTGGGACTTGAAAAATATGATGTTCTGGAGATATTACACAGGACCCATGGCATAATTCCGTATGACAATTACTGGATAAAATTTGAGGGCGAGGAACTGACATATGAAGAAGCGTCAGAATCCTTTGATAAAATGATGCAGCCGCCCCTGCAGCCTGAATCAGGCAGTGCAATGCAGGCTTCGGGCACAGCTGCTGTATCCCCCAGCCTGAACGAGATACTGAGTCAGCATACAATAGATGTCAGCGGTATAGTTGCACGAAACGGCTCACAATCTCCCGCTGATCCCGAAATGGCTCTAAGACAGGCAGTGGCATTCTCTATCCCTGAAGCTCAGGAAGAGGAACTTGTCAATAACAAGATGAGCGAAAACGAAATAGAAGCGCTTCTGATGAAAGCAGGTATCGGCGAAAGCCCTGCTCCTGCTGCTACCTCTGCTCCGGGCGACGGCGGAATGATGTCCGAGGACGCTATTGCGGCTCTGCTGGCTGCTAATGCCGCTCCCGAGCCTGAGCCTGCTCCCGTTGAGGAAGCTCCTGCAAGCAGCGGCGGAATGATGTCCGAGGACGCTATTGCGGCTCTGCTGGCCGCTAATGCCGCTCCCGAGCCTGAGCCTGCTCCCGTTGAGGAAGCTCCTGCAAGCAGCGGCGGAATGATGTCCGAGGAA
>JAGAKC010000133.1 GCA_017848155.1 Oscillospiraceae bacterium
CCTGCACCACGAGCACGATGATGACTGCGGTCATCATTACCAGCAGCATAAGAGGATGGAGGATAGCGGAGCGCAGTGTACGCTGCATGTCCGCACGGTTCTCATAGAATTCACAAAGACCGTTCAGTACTGATTCAAGACGTCCCGTCAGCATACCTATCCTTACCATCTGAACAGCGTAATCGGGAAAGACGCCGCACTGTTCCATGGCGGAGTACAGGGAGTGCTCCTTATAGATATGCTCTGACAGCTCGTTACATACCTTTTTTATCCTTATATCATCAATGTCCTCGGCGAGTATATCAAGACCGTCGTTAAGCTGCATGCCTGCGTTAAGCATAGAAGCAAGCTGTTCGCAGAAATATGCGGTCTCATCGGGGGTCAGCGTTTTCTTTGCCATCTGTCATCAGCTCTTTTCTTTAATAATAGTATATCACGGAGTAGTTTGCTCCGTTTGAAATATAATCTGATATCTGTGACTTGTCTGCGGCACCTGAGTAGAAGGTGGCGTCAACAAGATTATAGCCTTTTTTTGAAAGAAACAGCTCGGGAGTTATCCAGCCTGTTTCATCTGTGTATACCTCGTTCCATGCGTGATATATCTCGGGCGAGGCATAGCCTATGCAAAGTCTTGTGGGGATGCCCTGTGACCTGGTCATGGCGGCAAAGAGAGCGGAGTAGTCATAGCAGATACCCTTTTTCTCTTTAAGCGTCCTGTCGGGGAAGGGGATATAGCCGCTTGGCGCATTTGCTGCAAGCACCTTGTCATAGCTCGTGTTCTGGGCAACGTAGGTAAATATCGCAGCTATCTTTTCGATATCCTCTGTAAGACCTGCGCAGAGCTCTGCGCCTTTTCTCACGCACTGTGAGCTTTTGTCGAACTTCACGTAGCAGTTAGGGTACAGGAAGGGTGAGGTGTCGCTTTTTATATTTACGGAAATACTGCCCTCTGCTGCGGTGGAGTAAAGGTTGGCTTCCGCATTTTCGTACAGCGTGATCTTATAGTCGCCGCTGCCGCAGGACAGGGGGAAATATTCTGTCGTACCGTCGATCGGTACATTGTGGTTGTATTTTGTATCTCCGTGTTCTATCCTCAGCTTCACCTTAGGTGCGCTGCCGTTGTACGTGACGGAGATATAGCCTTTTGAAGCGTTGCTTACATCTATTACGGCGCATTCTGCCTCGATTATGTCCTTGTTTGGCGAGGACGGCATCAGTACATCGGGGATAATGACCTCGGCAGGCGGCTTTTCAGGCAGCTTTTCGGTAGTAGTAACAGCAGATGTGGAGCTTTCGGCGGGTCTTTCGGTAGTCGTCTGGGAGGTCTGCGTCGTCTGCTCGGGAGCTTGTGATGTATCAGGCGGTCGTTCTGTAGCTTCCGCGGTCGCATCATTCGTGACCTCTGCGGTATCTTCACTGCTTTCAGTGGCAGGAACTGATACAGGCTCATGCACAGAGGAGCTTTCAGAGTCGCTTGTATCGGGAGTGATGCTCTCCACGGTCTGCGGCTCGGTCACATCGTCTGACGGCGCTACAGATGTAGTAGTCGCCGAAGCGGTAACAGAGCTTGCCGTACTCTGTCCTGTTACCGCAGAGGAAAGAGAGCCGCTGTTATCGTTGCAGCCCGAAAACGCCGCACATACCGCTATAGCGGCAATGATGCAGCCTATACGTTTTCTGCTGTTGTCCATGGCTCTCACCTCTGTCTGTCGTTTGTTTATTCACGGTTTATCTTCATATCACGGAGTATCATGTATTCCTCATTGACACGGTCGTATATACGCTTTTCACTGCCGTGCATGATGTCCGAGATGTATGTTCCCGCAAGACGATAGAACTCCTCCTCGTAGCGGATGGTGTCTGCGCTGCCCGGGGCATTGTCCTCTGCGGCATAGAAGCGGCGTGCGATATCTATGACGGCGCATTGTGTTATGCCGATGAAGCGCTCCTCGCAAAGTCCGAGGAACTTTCTCTTTATCTCATACAGGTTATCTGTTTCGACGGGTACCGTAAAACCGTCGGAGTTGATATATTCCTTTTTCGGCTCGGTCTTTATAAGGATGATGTTCTTTCCGTATTTTTCCGTCATATGCTTTGCAAAGCGTGACAGCATATCAAAGCAGAACTTCACATCACGCTTTTCAAACAGGTAGCAGCTGTTACATTCATCCATGATACTCCTGTACAGCTCGGTCTTTGTGAGGTAGTCGTCTGTCCTGAACATGGAGCCGTGATATTCCGCCATTTTGCAGATGATATCATAAAGGTCGAGGATGAGCCACTTTGCGCCGCTCCTTGCAGCAGTACCAAGACCGCCACGGGTGAATACTTCCATAATAGTGCGTCTGCGCCTTGCGTCATTACAGAATGCCTCTGTACCTTCGGGCAGCTCTGCGGACACAGGCGGCTCGTAGGCAAGCACGGGCGGCTGCCTGAAAATATATTTGCTGACATGAACGCCGTGAGCTCTGCTTACAGCTGTCCTTGAAATATCGCAGCCCCATACGTCTGCGGTGATATTACGCAGTGCAGCGGTATAACGTGAAATCTGCGGCTTGTTTCTGATGAGGAAAACGAGCTCTGCGCTGCTTTCGTCAACGGGAGCGCTTATCTCCTGCGCAAGAAGCATCGACATCTGTTTAAGTATGTTGAATTTGCGCTTGAAAGCAAGCTCATAGAATTCATACGGACCGCTGAGATTCTTGTGCAGCACCGCATATATCAGCTCTGCCGCCTCGATAAGCTCGGCAGCGCCTGCGTCCTCTGCGAAGAAATCTCTTACCGTGAGCAGGTCGGAGTGACCGCACTGCTTCAGCTTTATCAGACGTGAAGCGTGCTCTGCTGTGAAGTCCTTGCAGGAGTAAGCGATGATGCGGTCAGCTGCGTTGTCCATATCCAGCAGCCAGCCCTGAAGTCCCTTTGCGGTCATACTGTCATAGTATTTCATAACACGGTTGAACCACAGACCCACGTCAGGCTGATGGATACAGCGCCTGCCTGACGGAGAAGCAATTTTAACGAATGCTCTGTACGCATCGGTGAAATAGTCGTTTTCGTATGCGGAAAGCTTCTTGCCGCTCGTGATATATGTTTTTGAAAGGTCAACGATGGCAGGTCTTACAAGCCTTATGAAGTAGTCCTCCATCTCCCTTATGCGCTGGTTCAGTGCCTTTCGTGACTCTGCTGTACGCAGGGAGTTGTAGTCGGCACGTCTGTCAGAGAAGCACTGCCTGAACAGCACGACCCTGTCGTGGGGCACAGCGGCAAGCACAGCCTTGGCGTATTCTGCGATGCGCTGCTGCCACAGCTCCTCGTCAAAGGGCGGGCGCAGACGTTCAAACTCGTCCTTCCTGTCACGATAGAATCTTGACTTCTTGAACAGCTTCGTACCCGTGAAAAGATGCTTTCCGAGCTTGTAGCAGGAAACACCTGCTGCGGTATAGAGATCCACTGCGATATAGTCAGGCTTGCTTTCAAGCATATGCTCGGGAAGAGTTTTCTGAAGCTCCGTCAGAAGTGAGCGGTTGTGAGTTTCGGGTATCTCGTAGTCAGGAGTACCGCATGCCGCAAGCTGTGATACCAGTATACCTGTCTTGTCAGTTTTGAAGCGGTTCCCGCATGCGAATATCCTGCTGAGGATAGGAGAGCCGCTGAGCAGTATCTTAGGCTGTGAGGTGTAGTGGTTCAGATTCGTGCCGAGCATGGACTTTGTTCTTTCGTATGAAGCCTTGCTGTCCTTGCTGTAGGGAGGGTATGCAAGCTCCACAGAAGCGCCGTAGTACCTTGTTTCGCAGTAGCACGGAATGAACGACAGCGCAGCAGTTACCTTGCCCTCGTCGTTTCTGGAAAGCTCCGCACGCAGTATCACGCTGTCACGGTTTTCCTTCATCTCGGACATAGTGGTGAGGAAGTTACCCAGTGAGTATGCACAGGGCACACGTCTGCCGTCCTCGGTGGTAATGATGTCCATTTTCTGGATAACATGCGGATGCGAGCCGATGATAAGGTCAACACCGCAGCTTGCCATGAACTTTGCTTCTTCCGCCTGATTCTTTCTGACGAGAGTGGAGTTCATGCTGCCCCAGTGCTGATAAGCCACGATGTATTCCGCACCCATGCTCATGGCGCCGTTTACAAGCTCGATGAAATAGTCACGCTTGTACCTGCCTATCACCATATCCATGCATGGGAAATGAATCTGCTCAAGTCCGTTGGATATCATGCAGCAGGCGATAAAGCCGACCCTGATACCGTTTATCTCCCTGATAACGGGGTTGCTGCCCATGGTGCCTATATTTTCCATGCCAAGGCGCTTTATTTCCTTGACGGTGCTTTCAAGACCTGCCCTTCCCGTATCACAGTTGTGGTTGTTGGCGGTCACCAGTGCGCCGAAGCCTGCGTCTGCGATGGCGGTGAGGAAAGAAGATGGCGAGTTGCAGTTGGGTGAGCCTTTGGGCAGCCTCAGCATTTCCGATTCATAAGGAGAGCCGTCATGACATGTGGTCTCCAGTACACCGACAGCAAGGTCAGCCTCGGCAAGTATCGGCTTTATATTGGAGAAGGATTCGTGGAAGTCAAAGCGTATCTTTTCAGCCTCACGCTGGTGCTTCGCTGTGCACATAAGGTCGCCCGTGAACATGAGTACAGCCTTTTTCTCGCCGCGTCTGATAATACGGTTTACTGCGACCTTTGTCCTGAACACCTGTTTTTCAGCCATTACGGATATGTATGTGACGCCGTCTGCGACAGCGGTAACACGGCCTTTTGGGTCAACTATGGCTATGTCCTCGTTGTCCGAAACGAACAGCGCCTTTGGTACAGAGTTTCTGCATTCCCATTCTATCTGCGCAGTTTTTCCGGGTTCAAGACACAGTACCTTCTGCGCCTTAAGCGTTTCGGAGATAGGTGTGAAGCTCAGCTTTTCTGACATCTCGCCCAGTATCTCCCTGTTGTTTTCCTGTCTGAAAGCGCACACTGATACAAGGTATTCCGAGCCGTTGTGAAAGCCGTATATGGTTTTTGATGTACCCTGGGAGTATCTTGTCTTGATGCAGTTATCGGGAGCGTCAGCGCTGTAGTAGAACAGCTTATATCCGTCAGCACCCTCTGTTTCGTCCCAGCTTGTATGTACAGCGCCATCCTTAGGTGTGACCTGTATATTTGAAGGAGCGTTAAAAATATAGCTCATAGATAGTCCTCCTTGTCAGAATCCGGCTGTTCAGTTATCGTTGCTGCGCAGTGCGCACAGCTTCTCGTAATTCCTGTAGAATGAGTAGTAAGCACCGCAGAAGTGCTGGATATCGTCTATCCTTATCCTGTAGCCGTCGTGCCTTAC
>JAGAKC010000134.1 GCA_017848155.1 Oscillospiraceae bacterium
CGCATCGTTGAGGCTGTGCCTGCGCCTTCGGGCGACCCCGAAGCGCCGCTCAAGGCTCTCATATTCGACAGCTACTACGACAGCTACAAGGGCGTTATCGTATACATCAGGATAAAAGAGGGCAGCGTGCGCCCGGGTGACAGGATACGCATGATGGCGAGCGGTGCGGAGTTCACTGTGGTGGAAGTGGGCTACATGGGCGCTACGGAGCTTGTACCCTGTTCAGAGCTTAAGGCAGGAGAAGTAGGCTACATTGCGGCTTCCATCAAGTCCATCGGCGATACCAAGGTGGGCGATACCGTTACTCTCGTTGACCGTCCGGCGACAGAACCGCTTGCAGGCTACCGTGAGGTAAACCCGATGGTATTCAGCGGTATCTATCCTGCTGACGGTGCAAAGTACGTTGACCTGCGTGAGGCGCTGGAGAAGCTCCAGCTGAACGACGCATCGCTGACCTTTGAGCCTGAAACGTCGATAGCGCTAGGCTTCGGCTTCCGCTGCGGCTTCCTCGGACTGCTGCACATGGAGATAATCCAGGAGCGTATCGAGCGTGAGTATAATCTTGACATCATCACGACCGCACCGTCCGTTGTGTATAAGATAGAGCTTGCCGACGGCAGCACGGTAATGATAGACAACCCCACGAACTATCCCGACCCCGGCACCATCGCACAGGCTTATGAGCCGATGGTGAATGCGCATGTATACGCACCGTCGGACTACGTGGGCAATATCATGGAGCTTTGTCAGAACAGACGTGGTGTTTTCCGTGACATGAAATATATTGACGAAACACGTGTGGACCTGCATTATGAGCTGCCGCTGAACGAGATAGTGTACGACTTTTTCGATGTGCTGAAATCCCGCACACGTGGCTATGCAAGCTACGATTACGAGATGATGGGATTTGCTCCGTCGAAGCTCGTGAAGCTGGATATACTCTTAAACGGCGACATCATCGACGCACTGTCCTTTATCGTGCACACCGAAAAGGCTTACGAGCGTGCAAGAAAGATGGCGGAGAAGCTGAAGCTGCACATTCCCCGTCAGCTGTTCGAGATACCAATCCAGGCGGCTGTGGGCGGCAAGATAATCGCACGTGAAACGATAAAGGCGATGCGCAAGGACGTGCTTGCAAAGTGCTACGGCGGCGACATCACCAGAAAGAAGAAGCTGCTTGAAAAGCAGAAGGAGGGCAAGAAGCGCATGAGAGCCTTCGGTACGGTAGAGGTACCTCAGGAGGCATTCATGACTGTGCTGAAGCTGGAGGATGAATAAAGGCCTTTACATCCACATCCCTTTCTGCCGCAGGAAATGCCTGTACTGTGATTTTTACTCGGTAGTGCCCGATGACGGTGCGGCGCAGCGGTATCGTGAAGCGGTGGTGCGGAATATCCGACACTACGGCGGCAGCTTTGACACCGTGTATTTCGGCGGAGGCACACCGATACTGCTTGCGGATGAGCTGGGTGAGATGCTGAAGGCGGCGGATATATCGGAGGATGCGGAGATAACTGCGGAGTGCAATCCCTGTGAGATGGACATGTGCACTCTTTCCACGCTTCGTGAGGCAAGCATAAACCGTATCTCGGTGGGGGTACAGAGCTTCCGTGATGCGGAGCTTTCCGCACTCGGGCGGCGGCATGACGCCGAAACGGCGGTGCATGCTATTGAGAATGCGGCGGCGGCAGGCTTTCGTGACATCTCCCTTGACCTGATGCTCGGCATACCGCAGCAGACGGCGCAGAGCCTTGATGAAACGCTGCGGATAGCGGCGGGATTGCCCGTGACGCATATCTCCGCATACATGCTGAAAATAGAGGAGAGCACACCATTCGGTCGGAATACTCCGCTGCTGCCTGACGAGGACGAAACGGCGGACATGTACCTGCAAACGGTGCAGCGCCTTTCGCAGAGCGGCCTTTCGCAGTATGAGATAAGCAACTTCGCAAGGGACGGCTGTTCCTGTCGTCACAATCTGAAATACTGGCGCAGGGAGGAGTATCTCGGGATAGGTCCTGCGGCACATTCGTTTATTGACGGACGGAGGTATGCCGTGGCACGTGACCTGAACGGATTTCTGTCGTCGGCTGTACAGGCGGAGCTTGTAACGGACGGCTGTCCCGACGAGTACGAGGAGCGTGTCATGCTTGGCTTAAGGCTGTCCGAGGGCATCCCCGAGGAGCTTTGGAAGCCGCTTGAAAGCGGACTTCAGCGTGTGCCGAAGAACTACTACCGCATAGAGGACGGCAGACTTTCGCTGACGGCGGAGGGATTTCTGCTGTCAAACGAGATAATATCCCTGCTGCTTTCGCAGAGGTGAACATAACAAAGACCACTACACAAAGGAGAAAAGACATGTCCTACATCATCCCCGACAACAAAAAGCTTATCGCTGCTGACAGCGGCGCATTCCAGTATATGGGCCGTATCGACCATGACGACCCTGCACGTCCTGTGTTCACATGGCATGCGACCTGTGCGGAAACTATATTCACGGGCACATCGGTCGGCGTAGTGTTCAGAAACATAAAGATGCAGGACTACACCAGTCTTGGCTACATCATCGACGGCGTACAGGGCAGACTTGAGATGGGCGACGAGTGCGAGGACACTCTGTACATGCTTGCAGAGGGTCTTGAGGACAAGGAGCACACCCTTAAGATATTCAAGCGCCTTGCCGCTGCGCATTATATCGAGTTCAGCGGTA
>JAGAKC010000135.1 GCA_017848155.1 Oscillospiraceae bacterium
CCCGAGTATGCTGCGTAAGTGCATAGAGGTTGTCCGACCTCGATAAGGTGGTGGATCGAAGTATCCGCAATTTGAGTGGTACCGCGAGTGTTGCAATAACACCCGTCTCAAAGCGATCAAAAAGCTTTGAGGCGGGTTTTTATTTTAGCCTTGAAGCATAAACTTAACAGGGCATTGCCCACAGAAAGGCGGAATTGAAATGTTATCTCTTGACAAGGTGTTCAATGCGCAGACGGTGCTGAAAAGCATCATCCGTGAAACAAATGTGGTAAGGGCGTATGGCATCGCTCCCGATTGTGAGCTGTATCTGAAGCCTGAAAATCTACAGATCACAGGCTCGTTCAAGGTACGAGGCTCGGCATACAAGATCGCTATGCTGTCGGATGACGAAAAGAAACGTGGTGTTATAGCCTGCTCCGCAGGAAACCACGCACAGGGCGTTGCTCTTGCGGCAACCAAAAACGGCATCAGCTCACTGATCTGTCTGCCTGACAGCGCACCCATATCAAAGGTCGAGGCTACGAAAGGCTTTGGCGCAGAGGTGTGTCTGGTCGAGGGCTGCTCCGATGACGCTTATCAGAAAGCACTTGAGCTTCGTGACAGCAAGGGATATACCTTTGTGCATCCGTTTGACGATGAGAACGTAATTGCAGGTCAGGGTACCATCGCTCTTGAGATACTGAACGAGCTGGACGACATCGACGCTATCGTCGTACCCATAGGCGGCGGCGGACTTATCTCGGGCATCGCATACACCGTAAAGCAGATACGCCCGTCCGTAAAGGTCTATGGAGTGCAGGCCGCAGGTGCACCAAGCATGTTCAACTCCATAAAGAACAGCACTATCGAATGTCTGCCCTCTGTATCCACATTTGCGGACGGCATCGCTGTAAAGAAGCCGGGAGAAAACACATATGCGATCGTAAAGGAGTATGTAGATGATATTGCACTGGTCTCCGAAGACGAGGTAGCAAGCGCCATCCTCACTCTGATGGAAAAGCAGAAGATGATCGCCGAGGGTGCAGGTGCGGTAGCAGTTGCGGCAGTAATGTTCAACAAATTTGACCTTAAGGGCAAGCGTGTAGTGGCAGTCGTATCAGGAGGAAACATAGATATCACCAGCCTCTCCCGTGTGGTAGACAGAGGACTTAAGAACTCGGGACGCTCATCAAGCCTGCTTATCGAGCTTATCGACAAGCCGGGACAGCTTAAGGAGATATCCCGTATCATCGCAGACTGCGGCGGAAATGTGACAGGTGTTCACTATGAAAAGGGCAACACAGAGAGCATAAACGGCTGTTTCCTTCGCATCGAGATGGAAACAAGAGATTTTGACCATATAAAGCTGATAACAAAGACCCTCCGCAAGGAAGGCTTCAAGATCGTATAACAGAAAGGAATCATCATCATGAGCAGAAAAGTTGAAACAAATAACGCACCTAAGGCTATCGGCCCCTATTCGCAGGCGATCGTTTCGGGAGGTCTTGTATTTACCTCGGGACAGATACCGCTGGACCCCGAAACAGGCTTGCTTACAGGCGGGAATATCACTGAACAGACCCACCGTGTATGCAGGAATCTTGAGGCTGTGCTCACTGCGGCAGGAAGCTCACTGAAAAAAGCCGTAAAGACCGTCTGCTTCCTTAGCGATATTGCGGATTTTGCAGAGTTCAATGAAGTGTATGCACAGTACTTCACCGAAAAGCCTGCACGCTCCTGTGTGGCTGTAAAGCAGCTTCCGAAGGGCGCACTGGTAGAGGTAGAGGTGATCGCAGAAACGGAGGAGCAGACATGATGCTTTCAGGCTCGGATATACTTGTAAAGACCTTGATAGAGCAAGGCTGCGATACTGTTTTCGGATACCCGGGAGGACAGATACTGAACGTATACGACAGTCTTTACACTCATCAGGATAAAATAAACCATGTTCTCACCGCCCACGAGCAGGGCGCGGCACATGCGGCTGACGGTTATGCAAGAACTACGGGTAAGGTCGGTGTAGTCATCTCCACATCGGGTCCCGGTGCAACTAACCTTGTGACAGGCATTGCGACTGCTTATCTTGACTCTATACCGCTTGTCGCTATCTGCGGAAACGTTCCCACTACACAGATAGGCTCGGACAGCTTTCAGGAGATCGATATCACAGGCGTCACCCTACCTATCACAAAACACAACTATTTCGTAAGCTCGGTAGAGCAGCTTGCGGACACTATCCGTGACGCTTTCAGACTCGCAAAGTCAGGCAGACCGGGACCTGTGCTAATAGATGTACCTAAGGATATCCAGATAGCAAGATGCGAATACTTCCCCGAAGAGCCTGCCACGATGGACGCTCCCTGTGCGGCAAAGGATATCCGCATCGAGGAAGCCGCAGAATATATCAATTCGGCTGAGCGTCCCTATGTCTACTTCGGCGGCGGTCTTATCTCGGCTGCGGCACAGGATGAGCTGCTTGACCTTGCCGAGAGGATAGATGCGCCTCTCGGATGCTCGCTCATGGGACTTTCTGCCATCCCGACTGCGCATCCCCGCTTTCTTGGTATGCAGGGCATGCACGGTCACTACGCTTCATCAATGGCAATGCACAACGCCGATCTCATCATAGCTCTCGGAGTGCGTTTCAACGACCGTGTCACAGGCAACCGTGCAAGATTTGCCACAAAGGCTAAGATCATACACATAGATACGGACGGCTCGGAACTTGGAAAGACTGTCAATGCCACATGCAGGCTGAGGGGCGATGTGAAGCTGACGCTTCAGAAGCTGCTGCCGATGCTTAAGGAAAATGCAAAGCCGCAGTGGATGGAGATGATAGCTGCTTTCAGAAAAGAAGAGAACGAATATCTCGATGACCGTAAGGGTCTTACACCGAGAAGCGCCGTGCTCGCCGTCAACAGGTATCTTGGCGAAAACACAGCAGTGTGCACAGATGTGGGACAGCATCAGATGTGGTCGGCACAGAATCTTGTTTTCAGGACTCCGAGAAGGTTCGTTTCAAGCGGCGGTCTGGGCACAATGGGCTTTGGTCTGGGTGCAGCTATAGGTGCAGCATACGGAACAGGCGAAAGAAGTGTGCTTATCACAGGTGACGGCAGCTTCGGCATGTGCCTTAACGAGCTTGCGACAGCTGTGAGCTACAATATCCCTATCGTTGTCGTTATCATGAACAACGGCGTTCTGGGCATGGTACGGCAATGGCAGACGCTGTTCTACGACAAGCACTACTCAAACAGCATCCTTGACAGAAAGACCGACTTCCCTGCCCTTGCACGTGCGTTCGGTGCGGACGGTGAAGCTGTCAGCACTCCCGATGAGCTGGATAAGGCTCTGGAAAGGGCGTTCAGCGCAAACGGTCCGTATGTTATCGACTGCAGGATAGACAAGGATGAGTTCGTGCTTCCCATGCTTCCTCCGGGCGGCAGCATGGACGACATCATAGTAAAACTGGAGGTGGAATGATGAACAGATACACTGTTGCGGTACTGGTGCGCAATGAATTCGGCGTGCTGAACCGTGTCACCAGTATGTTCCGCAGACGTCAGTTCAACATAAGTGCACTCACTGCAAGCGAAACCGAATCGGGAGAGTATTCAAGGATCACCTTCAGCTTCGATGGCGAGGAGGAAAACAAGCAGCAGCTTATAAACCAGCTTTACAAGCTGCCTGATGTCTGCTCGATAAAAGAGCTTACAAGGGACAACTCGGTAAGCTGTGAGCTGATGATGATAAAGATGAAGAACGACGCACGGGACCGTGCGGATATCCATGCGGCGGCTGAAGCATTCGGAGCAGAAACGATCGATTATTCCCGTGATTCCTTTGTACTGCGCCTTATCGGTGACAGCGCAAAAATGGATGACTTCATCATGCTCATGAGCGATTTCACTATTCTGGAGATATGCCGTACAGGAACCGCATCTATCGAAAGAGGAAGTGCGACCCTGAGGCAGGCTATGACATTATAATTATAAGTCAGGGAGGCAGATATGAATAAAGAAAATATAGTAAGCGGAGTTCAGAATGCTCCGCACCGCAGTCTTTTCCATGCACTGGGACTTACCGAGGAGGAACAGTCACGTCCGCTTATCGGTATCGTAAGCTCATATAACGAGATAGTTCCCGGTCACATCAACCTCGACAAGATAGTGGATGCGGTAAAGATGGGCGTAGCAATGGCAGGCGGTACGCCTGTAGTGTTCCCTGCTATTGCCGTATGTGACGGTATCGCTATGGGTCATCGTGGAATGAAATACTCTCTTGTGACCCGTGATCTGATCGCAGATTCAACAGAAGCGATGGCACTTGCTCACGGCTTTGACGGACTTGTGATGGTGCCTAACTGCGATAAGAACGTTCCGGGACTTCTTATGGCGGCGGCAAGAGTTAATATCCCCACCGTCTTTGTAAGCGGCGGTCCTATGCTCGCAGGTAAGGTCGATGGAAGAAAGACAAGTCTTTCCAGCATGTTTGAGGCTGTAGGCGCTTATAATGCAGGAAAGCTGTCCGACGAAAAGCTGCTTGAATACGAGTGCAGGACCTGCCCCACCTGCGGCTCCTGCTCGGGTATGTATACCGCAAACTCCATGAACTGCCTTACCGAAGCGCTGGGCATGGGACTCAAAGGAAACGGTACTATCCCTGCTGTATATTCCGCAAGGACAGAGCTTGCAAAGCATGCAGGTATGGCGGTGATGGATATGGTGAAGAAAGATATCCGTCCCCGTGACATAATGACAAGGGATGCGCTTATGAATGCGCTTACCGTTGATATGGCGCTGGGATGCTCCACGAACAGTATGCTGCATCTCCCTGCCATTGCTCATGAATGCGGTATAAAGCTCGATCTGGATATAGCAAACGAGATCAGCAAAAAAACTCCCAACCTCTGTCACCTTGCTCCTGCAGGAAGGACCTATATGGAGGACCTGAACGAAGCGGGCGGAGTTTACGCTGTAATGAATGAGCTGAACAAAAAGGGACTGCTGAACACCGATTGCATGACCGTGACAGGAAGGACAATAGGCGAGAACATCAGCGGCTGTGTAAACCTCGACCCCGAGGTCATCCGTCCAATAGATGAGCCGTACAGTGAAACAGGCGGTATCGCAGTGCTTAAGGGCAATCTTGCACCCGAGGGCAGCGTTGTAAAGCGTTCCGCTGTGCTTCCCGAGATGCTGGTGCACGAGGGTCCTGCACGAGTGTTTGACTGCGAGGAGGACGCACAGGCGGCTATCAATGCAGGAAAGATAGTCGCAGGCGATGTGGTGGTCATCCGCTATGAGGGACCTAAGGGCGGTCCCGGTATGCGTGAGATGCTGAATCCCACCTCTGCGATCATGGGAATGGGTCTTGGCAGCAGCGTTGCACTTATCACTGACGGACGCTTCAGCGGCGCAACTAGAGGTGCCTGCATCGGGCACATAACCCCCGAAGCCGCTTCAGGCGGACTTATCGGAGTTGTCGAGGAGGGAGATATCATCAGCATCAACATCCCCGAAAATTCCATCCAGCTCAAGGTCGATGAAGCAGTCATCAGAGAGCGTATGAAGAGCTTCGTTCCGAAGAAAAAGGAGCTTTCGGGATATCTGAAACGCTATGCGGCACTTGTATCAGGCGGTGCTTCAGGAGCTATCCTTAACAGCACGGACTATTGATCTACAAAGATGGAGCAGTAAAGCGGCTCCTAAGATACAGACAGAAAAAATGCACCTCGGGAAGCGTCACACTTCAGGGGTGCATTTCATTATTCATACGCCTTTTTCGGCTCATGGAAGTGCGACTTCTGTCCTGTAGTGTCCCGAGCCCTGACAAAAGGACTTGCCGCACAGCGATCCCGTTTCGTTTATTTGTCCTTTCTGTCACACTGTCCTTAAGTATAAATATTTATTTCTGTCTTTTCTGTGTAAGAATTATATAGAAAACCTTTTTTAAATTAATTATATATACTAAATATAATCCAAACGGAAATTTTTGGGGTTTCGCA
>JAGAKC010000002.1 GCA_017848155.1 Oscillospiraceae bacterium
AAACAGTATGATCTGGAAAAGATAATGCAGGCGTATACGCTTGCTGATTCCGCTCATGAGGGGCAGATGCGCTCTTCGGGCGATCCGTATATCTCGCATCCGATATCTGTTGCATCTATACTGCTGGATTACTGTATGGATACCGATACCATCTGTGCGGCTCTGCTTCATGACGTGGTAGAGGATACTGACACCTCGCTCGAATACATAAGAAAGAAATTCGGCGATGATGTGGCGCTTATGGTAGACGGAGTAACAAAGATCGGTCAGGTGCCGCTGAACTCCAAGGAAGAACAGCAGGCGGAGAATATCCGTAAGATACTCATGGCGATGTCAAAGGATATCCGAGTAATAATCATTAAGCTTGCGGACAGGCTGCACAACATGCGTACCCTTGACGCAAGACCGCCGCATAAGCAGCTCAAGACCTCTCTTGAAACGATGAACTTCTATGCGCCGATCGCTCACCGACTTGGTATGAGCGATGTCAAGGAGGAGATGGAGGATATTGCGATACATTATCTTGACCCGTTCGGCTGCAAGGAAGTGGAGCGTCAGCTGGAGCTTCATAAGGACGAGCGTGACAGGTTTATCGACAACATCAAAAGTCGCATCAGGGAGCGTATTACGGACATAAAACCCGAGCCTGTCATCGAGGGCAGGGTAAAATCCGCATACAGTATCTACAAAAAAGTATATGTAAAGAACAAGCGTTTTGATGAGATATACGACATCTATGCGGTGCGTGTTATCGTTCAGTCAGTCATTGAGTGCTACAACGTGCTTGGCGTTATCCATGATATGTTCCGTCCTATCCCTTATCGCTTCAAGGATTATATCGCTACTCCGAAGCCCAACCGTTACCAGTCACTGCACACCACTGTTATAGGCAGAGAGGGCATACCTTTTGAGGTGCAGATAAGGACGCTTGAGATGCACAACACCGCTCAGTATGGTGTTGCGGCGCACTGGAAGTACAAGGCGGGCATCAGCAAGAGCGTAGCAGGCGAGCAGCGCTTCGACTGGATAAGGCAGATACTGGAGCGTCAGCAGGAAGCTGACGATGTGGAGCAGATAGCTGATGCGATAAAGACCGACCTTGCACAGGACGAGGTGTTTGCGTTCACTCCAAAGGGCGATGTTATCGCATTGCCGCTTGGTGCGACGGTAATAGATTTCGCATATGCTATACATACTCAGGTCGGAAACAAGATGACGGGCGCCAAGGTCGGCGGCAGGATGGTGAGCTTTGACTACACCATCAAAACAGGCGATATCGTGGAGATACTGACGTCAGGCTCTGCAAATTACGGACCTAACCGCAACTGGCTGGATATCGCAAAGACCACTGAAGCAAAGGGCAAGATACGCTCCTGGTTCAAAAAGGAGCGCCGTGAGGAGAATATCGAGCGTGGAAGAGCTGACCTTGAGCACGAGTTCAAGCGAAACGGCATAGGCATCGAGCAGGAGCTGCTGCTGACCATCGCACAGCGTCAGCGCTTCGACAATATTGATGATCTTTATGCTGCGATAGGCTATGGCGGAGTATCGCTGTCAAAGATAATCCAGCGCATTAAGGAGGAGCAGCTGCGTCTGCAGAAGGAGCAGGGCATCACAAACGCTACTCCGTATGAGGATATCAGCGAAAACAACCGCCGCAGCAGAAAGAAGGGCATAATCGTAGAGGGTGTGGACAACTGCCTTGTGAAGTTTGCGCAGTGCTGCAATCCGCTGCCCGGCGACCCGATAATCGGATTCGTAACACGTGGCTTTGGTGTGTCTATCCACAAGCAGGACTGTATCAACGTCATAAACAATATGGAGAATGACGGAAACAAGGAGCGCTGGATAAAGGCAAGCTGGGCAGGTGTGGATGATTCCACCTATCGTGCGACTATTGATATAATTACAGAGGACAGAACTGCAATGATCGCAGATATCTCCCTTGCTATCGCATCCTACAGGATACCTATCCATGAGATGAATGCGCACCAGCTCAAAAACGGCAATGCAAACCTTATGGTGACGATCGAGATAGCAGG
>JAGAKC010000136.1 GCA_017848155.1 Oscillospiraceae bacterium
GCCGTAGGCATCAGCGATCCCATGATCCCCGGTATTCTGATTGGTGTTGTGGGCATGCTGCTTGCGATCATAAACTTCCCTATATACAAGAACATACTCGGTTCCCGCAAGGAAAAGTACGCAAAGCAGATACTGGAACTCAGCGACAAGCTTATGGCAAAATAAATACACACAGCAACATCCTCGGCAGTGTCTGTAAAAGGACATTGCCGATTATTTTGGGAACAATTCCGAAAAACATCGAAACGTAAACAAAACTTTAACATTTGTGTGGTAAAATTACAATGCAAAGATATGATATGCGGAGGTAACACCATGTTTAAGATATTAGTCGTAGAAGATGACAAGGAGCTGAACAAGACTGTCTGCTCGTTTCTTAACCACAGCGGATATGAGTCAACAGGCTGCCTTAATGCTACCGAAGCCTACGACGCTCTGTACGAAAATATGTTTGATCTTATCGTGTCGGATATCATGATGCCGGGTGTGGACGGCTTTGAGTTCGCCAAAAATGTGCGGGAGCTTAACGAGGATATCCCTATCCTGTTTATGACTGCCCGTGACGATATCGCATCAAAGCAGAGAGGCTTCCGCATAGGTGTCGACGACTATATGGTGAAGCCCATCGACCTTGATGAGCTGTTCCTGCGCATAGGTGCACTGCTTCGGCGTGCAAAGATAGCTTCCTCACGAAAGCTTGAGATAGGCAGCTTTGTGATGGACGCCGACGAGCACACCGCATATCTCGGTGATAAGGAGATAAACCTCACCAATCGCGAATTCAGTATCCTGTACAAGCTGCTGAGCTACCCCAAAAAGACATTCACCCGAACACAGCTGATGGATGAATTCTGGGACGCAGACACCGAAACTGCGCCGAGAGCAGTAGACGTTTATATGACAAAGCTGCGTTCAAAGCTGTCCGAATGCGAGGATCTTGAGATAAAGACCGTTCACGGACTCGGCTACAAGGCGGTGATAAAGTGAAGAAGCCGACACTGCAAAGCATACTGGGAGCGGTCAGCAGCTTCCTGCTGTTTTTCCTGACGGTAGGATTTATCGTGTCCTGCTGCATGATGCTGTTTATAAGCATACTGGCTGATACGATGGACCTTACACTTACTTCCGATAATGTCGCAGCCGCCGCAAAGGTGACATTTCTGAATGTGATACTTATCACGCTCCTTTTTAAGCTGGCGGATTATATCCGCCGTAAGATAATGGTGGAGCGACCCACAAAGATCATAACCGAAGCAACTGCAAAGATAATGTCGGGGGATTTTTCTGTTCGTATAAAGCCTATGCAGAGTTCAGGTCTGGAGGGCTTTGATCAGATAGCCGAAGCTGTAAACAGGATGGCGGAGGAATTGTCGAGCCTGGAAACTCTGCGTACCGATTTTATCGCAAATGTATCTCATGAGATGAAAACTCCCCTTGCCGTGATGTAGAATTACGGAACGCTCTTACAAACACCTGATTTAAGCGATGAAAAGCGTATCGAATACGCAAAAGGAGTGACGGACGGCTCCCGCCGTATGGCAGATATGATGACAAATATCCTGAAGCTTAACCGCTTGGAAAATCAGCAGATATATCCGCAGGTGACGGAGTTTGATTTGGGTGAACAGCTTTGTGAGTGCCTTTTGCAGTATGAAAACGTATGGGAAAAGGCAGAGATAGAAATAGACACAGATATTGCAGAAAATGTACGGGTAAAGGCAGATGCTGAGCTGTTAAGCCATGTCTGGAACAACCTGTTTTCCAATGCTTTCAAGTTCACTCCGTCAGGCGGCATGGTTACCGTAACGCTCACTGCAACAGAACATCACGCGATCGTAAAAGTGACCGATACAGGCTGCGGTATGACCCCCGAAGTGGGTGCGCATATCTTTGAGAAATTTTATCAGGGAGATACCTCGCACTCGGTTCAGGGAAACGGTCTGGGACTTGCTTTAGTTAAGAGGGTCGTGGATATCATGCAGGGCGAGATAAGCGTAGAAAGTGCTGTGGGAAAAGGCTCCGCTTTCACCGTAAAGATACGGAGGACTTGATATGGACTGGAAAAAACTCGGCAAGGCTCTGCTGTTTCCACACATTGCCGTTATGATAATACTGATACCTGTCGCTACTGTATACCTCGTTTTTTCGATGGTGTTTCTGGGAACAGAGTCGGTCGTTGCGATAATTTCATACGTGCTTGCCGCTTATACGCTGACGATATGGTGCTTTAAGATACCGCATCTTATCCGCTTTTTCAAAACATTTAAGAACGAGAACAAGTATGCAAGGATATGGCGGGAGGATACCCGTCTGCGTGTGAATGTATCGCTTTATGGCTCGCTTATATGGAACGGCCTGTATGGTATATTCCAGCTCTGCCTTGGCATTTTTCATCGCACATTCTGGTTCAGTTCGCTGGGAGCGTATTATATCTGCCTTGCTGTGATGAGGTTCTTTCTGGTACGGCACACGAGAAGATATGCGCCGGGCGAAAAGATGCTCGATGAGCTTCGCAAATACCGTGCCTGCGGTATCGTGTTCCTCGTGATGAATCTTGCGCTGGCGCTTATCATATTCTTTATGCTCTACTGGAACAGAACATTCAATCATCACATGATAACAGCTATCGCAATGGCTGCGTATACTTTCACGGCATTTACAACAGCGATAATTAATATGGTGAAATATAAGAAGTACAACAGCCCGATATTTTCTGCGACCAAAGCTATCAGCTTTGCTGCGGCGTGTGTATCTATGCTGACGCTTACATCGACGCTGCTGACAACATTCAGCGACGGAACGATGGATGCATTGTCGCAGAAGATACTGCTTGGCTGCGTTGGGACGGCTGTATCTGTCACGGTGGTAGTTATGGCGGTCTATATGATAGTACAGGGAACGAAAAAAACAAAGCTGCTTAGCGCAGCAAAGGAGTAATCTATGGAGAACAAAGAAACATTCAATTACACCTACTCCGCAAAGGAGCAGGAGGAGATAAAGAACATCCGAAAAAAGTACGAAGCTCCCGAAAAGACAGAGGACAAGATGGAGCAGCTCCGCCGCCTTGACGCTGCGGTCACGAAAAAAGCAACCACAGTATCGCTTGTATTCGGTGTTATCGGGGCGCTGATACTCGGAACAGGCATGAGCCTTGCGATGACAGAGATCGGGGAAATACTCGGTCTGCAGGGAGCAACAGCTATGCTCGTCGGAATACTTATTGGCATTATCGGCATAGTGCTCGTATGTGTGGCTTATCCCGTATATAACCGCATTATCAAAAAAGAGCGCGAAAAGATCGCTCCAGAGATAATCAGGCTCACCGATGAGCTGATGAAGTAAGGGGACTGTCACTTGATCAAGAGGCATATGTTATAACGACAAGAAAACCGCTGCAATTTCCGGTCCTATGTGAGACGGAGTTGCAACGGTTTTGTTATATTAAAATTTTTCCTTGATACTACGATGCTTGTCGTCAAGGGATGATAGACCGCTGACGATAAGCTCCGAGCCGATGCCCGAAATGCTGATTATATTCTCTCCGCTGAAAGCAGATATATCCTCGCTGATAACGCCATCTTTAAGGCAGTAGACCTTGGATTTTCTTCCCTTGTTGAGCAGCGTATATCCGCTTATATCAGCCACATGTACAAGTGCCTTTGCGCCCCACTGATTTACGTCAAGCTGAGTGCAGATGCCGTCTATTGTGATGTCGTAGTCAGTCTTGCCTGTAAATTCAAGACTGCCCTCTGCGTCCTTTATGTATACGGATTCAGCGTCGCCATCATATTCAAGGCGCTTCAGCTTTAAGCTTTCGATACAGAGCTCCTTAACACTTGCGTCGATCTCACAGTGCTCTGTAAAATCCACAGGGAGCATGATAATTACATCAAGGGATCTTTCCGCTTCAAACTGGCTGATCTCCTTTTTGTTCTGACAGTCAATATCAAGGCGTTTCTTTTTCTCGTCTATCTTCACTTTGTACAAGGAGCTCAGATCTTCCAGCACCTCAGACCGGAGCTTTATATGTAACTTTTCATCGTCACAGCCCTGAATACAAAGCTTTCTCGCGTTTCCTATGCGGATATCGAAATGCTTGTTGCAGTCGATATCATAGACAGTTTCGCTTTCAAAAAGCTCCTGCTGTGGCTCCTGAACGCTTATTCTCTCAAGTATCAGCTCGTCTAAAGTCACCTTGAATATCTCAGCCAGGATTATCATGTTTTCAACGTCAGGCAGACCTCTGTTGGTCTCCCATTTGGTGATAGCCTGCCTTGAAACACCTATCTTCTCCGCAAGCTGTTCCTGCGACAGGCCCTGATTTGCTCGTATCTGTTTAAGTCTTTCTCCGAAATTCATAGTTAGCCTTCCTTTATTAAAGCATAAGCCGTTATTTTCTTTATGGGTCTTGTGAGTAAAATGCTGATGATCAGATCAGCTGTTATCTGCACAAAAGCGAATATCATCAGAAACGCAAATGATACTTCCAAATTGTTTTTCATTGCGCCTATCGTCTGAAAAATGAACTGATTTATCTGCGGCACATAAACTAACCCCAACACCGAGGACAACAGAACCGCCGCAACAGATGACGGCAGAAAGCTTCCTATCATCTGTACCATAAGCTGTTTGTTTGAGTAGCCTATCGCCTTGTAAATGCCAAGCTCCTGCTTTCTCTGCACAAGCAGAGTCTTTATTACAATATAAAGCACGAACAGCACTATCAGTATCGTAAGAATAAATATTACTACCACGATAACCGAGGTTATTCCTGAATACATTTCCTGGGTTGTTTCGGTCATTTTCTGATAATTCATTACACTGATGATTTTATCGCCATAGTTATCTTCAATTTCTTTGACATTTTTCTCTGTATCTGCCGCATTATTAAGATACACATATAAAGTCGGAACAAGCTTTTCCGTGTTC
This sequence comes from Oscillospiraceae bacterium, assembly GCA_017848155.1. Classification (GTDB taxonomy): domain Bacteria; phylum Bacillota; class Clostridia; order Oscillospirales; family Ruminococcaceae; genus CAG-115. The sequence goes on from JAGAKC010000136.1 coordinate 4,930, forward strand.
AGCGCTTCGTATCCCTCTAAAGAAAACTCATGCTGGTCAATTACAAATGAAAGAACAGCAAGTTCGTGATGCTCTTACCCGTATTGGCCACCTTGATACGGAAATTTTGCC
>JAGAKC010000014.1 GCA_017848155.1 Oscillospiraceae bacterium
GCTGACTGGGGCGCAGATATCTATGAGATAAACGGCGATATATGGGCGATATATCAGGACGCAGAGGAAGAGTTCGGAGATACTGTGACAACAGATCAGCTGGCGGATTCCTTTGTGATAAAGGCAGCGCAGTACGATGCGGAAAGCGGCAGCTTCGGCGAGCCTGTTTCAGTATCGGGCAGTGACGGCTACAACCATTCCGCAGCAATGGGAGAGGTGAACGGAGAGCCTGCGGCAGTGTGGGTGAACAATACAGACACTGATTTCTTCGGACTGAACTCCACAAACAGCATCATGTACAGCCTCTGCGAGCAGGGCACATGGAGCGAGCCTGCAGAGTACCTGAACGGACAGAATACGGTAACAGGACTTGCAATAGGCGATGTTGACGGAGCAATGCAGATAGCATACATGACAGACGGTGACAATGACCTGTCCACAGCGGATGATATAACGCTGTACACGGATGGTCAGACAGTGTCAGCAGGAGCGATCTCCGGTCTTTACATAGGAGAGCTGCCCTCTGTGAGCGGTGATGTTATCTGCTGGTACGAGAGCGGAACACTTAAGTATAAGGGCACAGCGGAGATTGAGTCGCTTGGCGAGGAGCTTGGTATCACAAGCAAATACGCAGTGGCAGGAAGCAGCATCCTGTATTACGGAGCGGATGCAGAGGATAAGAGCTGCGTGTATATGACAAGCTGCAACGGAAGCAGCTGGAGTGCGCCTGTGATGATATACAGGTCGGATAACGAGATATCTCAGTTCGCAGCATGCGGGGAGATGGCTGTGTTTATGGATACGGAGCTGACGGTTGCTGATGAAGATGTGACGGACAGCTCTGTGATGAAGTATTTCCTGTACAACGAATACACTGACGCAGAGCTTACAGGCACGGATCTCAATTATGAGGACATAACGGAGGGCGGAGATCTCCCCGTGACGCTGACCGTTGAAAACAAGGGTACAAGCTCCATAAACGGTCTTTCAGTGGAGATAGCCGACGAGGACGGAGCAGTGCTTGAAACAAATGTAAGCACCGTCATAGAGCTGGGCGAGATGGCGGAGATAGTGGTGGAGATGCCTGTTGAAAAAGTGGATGACAGGGAATACACCGTAACGATAAGCGCAGAGAATGATCTGAACGAAACAAACGATAGTGCAGTGCTTACATTAGGCAGGACAGAGCTGTCAGTGACCTCAAAAGAGGTCGTAGGCGGAAACAATGCATACCTGGTGGTGGATATACATAACGAAAGCTATATCCCTGCAGGCGGCACGCTGCTCCTTACAAATGAGGAGGGCAAAAAGCTGAAGCGAGTGCAGATCGAGAATATCGACGGCAAAACAACACATCAGGAGCTGTTCGATATAAGCGAGCTGCTCAGCGCAGGCAAGGACACAGGCATAATAACAGTTGAGGTAAGTACAGAAAAAGAGGAGTACTACAGCTTCAACAACACGATAGACCAGTACATAAGAGAGATAGACGGAGATATCCCATATGCGATCATCAGCTTCCTTGACAGTGACGGAGGTGAGCTTACATCTGCGGTATACGATATCGGGGATGAGATAATAGCTCCTGCGCTTCCCTCGGGCAGTGCGGGCTGGATGGTATACGGCGACGAAGCAAAGCAGACTGTAACGGAATTCGGCACTGCGGTGCGTGATATGATCTATATAGCAAAGGATGGAGCAGCACCGCCGCAGAATATAAAGGCAGAAGCAGGTGACGGAAAGGTTACTCTCAGCTGGGACGAGGTCGAGGGAGCAGAAAAGTACGCAGTGTACATCTACGAAAACAACGAGTATACCTGTCTTGATTCAAAGATAACAGGCACGAGCTACACAGCATCAGGTCTTACAAATGGAACAAAGTACGGCTTCAAGCTGAAAGCATATGCAGGCGCATGGAGCGCAGCAAGTACGATGGTCTACGCAACCCCAAATGTGGCAAATATAGTTCCTAAGAACGTAAAGGCATCCGCAGGCGACGCAAAGGTACAGGTAAAGTGGGATGCAGTCGAGGGTGCTGAGTCCTACAGAGTAATGGTATGGGACGGTACAAAGTGGACGGGCTACAATACCACAGCAACCTCATACATGGTGAGAAACCTCACAAATGGCAAGAAGTATGCATTCGCAGTCAAGACATATGCAAACGGCGCTTATAGTGATACAAGTGCGATAGTATATGCTACTCCCGTTGCAGCATCCATCATTCCC
>JAGAKC010000015.1 GCA_017848155.1 Oscillospiraceae bacterium
AAGTTGAGGGACTCGTCTGTGTCTGTCCAGCCCTCGGGAGCTGCTATCTTCTTAGCCTCACGGCTCTCACCGTTAAGAACGGACTGGTCTACCTTAAGGTCGCCGTCCACGAGGATACCGTCAGCAGGTATCTTGTCGCCTGCTTGAAGCAGTACGCAGTCGCCTGTAACGATGTCGTTGATCGCTACTTCGGTGATAACACCGTTTCTGTACACCTTGCACATGATACGGGAGGCCTCTTCCTGAATCTTCTGGAATGCGTTCTCGTTTCTGTACTCGGAGAATGTCGATACAAGAGTTGCCAGTGCGATAGCGATGAAGATTCCCACAGGCTCATACCACTCGGGAGCGCCCTCTGCGATAACGCCTGTGATACCGAGTATCGCCAGCACTACGTTTACAAGCAGTGCAACTATCAGTATCTTTATCATCGGGTCGCCGAGGTTGCCCTTAAGCTTATCCCAGAAGCTTTCAGACGCCTGCTCGGTCATGCTGTTGTCACCGTATTTTGCTTTACTTTCGGCAACTTCCTGGTCTGTAAGTCCAAAGTTTTTCATTTGCTCTCTTTCCTTTCGTACACGGAGTCATGCTCCGATGCGGCTTACTGCACATGCCACATATGCGCAGCTGCCGTGGGGTTATGTGACGGATACCTCCGCAAGAAGTCCGTTTTCACGGTCGGTCATGCGGAATACGGCTCCGTCCTTAAGTTCAACGGCGCTGCCCTTGGGCACCAGCCGTCCCGAGGGAGATATCATCCCCTCAATGCCGTAGTTGACAAGCAGCCACATACCGTTATGCCTGCAAACATATGCACGCATATCGTTGCTTGCCTTTTCGTCGTTGTGGACGTTTGCGTAGACGTGCCAGTCGAAAAGCGGCATGCTGTCGTAAACGAACACCTCGCCTTTTTCTCTGTACACTCCTTTTCTGCCCCGCATCTCACTCTTGAAGCCGATGCGGATAACGCTGTCGGTCGTCCTTGTACCGCAGAACGGGCAGACGGGCTTACTCTCATCTCTGAGTATAAACCACTTCTTGTCACAATTTCTGTTGGGACACTGTCTTAGTCTGTCCCATGCACGCAGAAGCTCCGCTTCCCATTCCATTGCGGTGGGCCGCTCCTCGGGGTCATGCAGACCGTCTACGAATGCACGCAGGAACAGCCGCTCCAGCCCCTTTGACAGGGACTGTATCGTGACCTTAAGGTCGGGTGGACGGTTGCTCTGGTCGTTTGGGTCCTCGATAAAGGTCGCCATCGGTCCCATTGCAAGGAAATCGTCCTGCTCGGCGGATTCTGTGCTGTATATCTTAGGCCCTATGAGAGGGTGCCTCAGAAACAGGTATTCATACATCAGTACAGGCAGCGCATGAAGGTCTGTCTGTACACAGGGCAGGCAGCGCTTGCTGTCGCCCTGAAGTCCCATGGTCGCAAGCACCTCGGGGGCGATATACCCTCTTGTGCCGCACACCTCGGGCGGATATTTATTTGGCACTACCAGCGAGTCTATATCTATTACCACGCTGGAGCCTGTTTTCGGGTCGATAAGAACATTGTTGCAGGACAGGTCGCTGTGTGCAAGACCAGCCTGATGCATTCGCCTTACGCTGCGGGCAAGACCTATCGCCGTGCGCAGCATCATGCGGAAATCGCCCAGCTCCGTAGGAGCTATGTACTTTCTGTTGCGGCCTGTGAACCAGTTGCTCTTCTTGTCCTTGCCCGAAAGGTTCAGCACTGCTGACGCATCGCCGCCGAAGAAGAAGTTCTGCGGATATGTGGGGCAGACGATACCGAATTCGGGCAACTTGATTATTCCCACGGGCCAGCAGAAGCGGGTCC
>JAGAKC010000137.1 GCA_017848155.1 Oscillospiraceae bacterium
CTTCCACTCGCCCTTGTAGCGGTAGAATTCCATTGCCACCACCGTTACCTCTGTGGTAAGACCGTACATGGTGTAGGTGATGCGCTCCGACCCGTTTGCCGAGATGGTTATCTTCGGTGCCTTGACCAGTGCGAAGCTCTTTGCTGCATTTCCTGCGTAAATCGAGTATGCCAGCGTTATCCGCTGTACACGGTAGTCGATCCTTTCAAAGTCTATCTCTATCCGCCCTGTATCGGGGGAGAAGTGTACGCTTCCGCTGTCGTCCGTTTCGTTTCCGAAGAACACAAGACCTCTGCTGTCAAACGACTTTTCGTTGCTGTCAAGCAGGAAAACATATGGGTCTATTTCAATATGCTGCGGCTTCATGCAGGTGAAGCTTATCTCACATCTGTTGCCTATGTACTGGTACAGCGATATCCGCTGACCCCTGCGCATGTCAAGCACAGGCATGTCGTACAGAGGCGCAGGCATATTCACCGTGTATACATCCGCAGCCTCGGTATGGACTACGGGAGTATTCTGTACCTCGTTCCGGGATACGGGCTGCCTTTCGGGAGCCTCGTATAGCAGCTTGTCCTGAGCCTGCTCTCCGTCAGGTACAGGCCGTCCGCTTATGTAAACACGCCGTGTGAACATAGATTTCAGCAGTATCTCGCCGTAGAGATAGGTCATCGAACTGAGCGAGTTTACGGTAAGTGTAACGTCATTCAGTCCGGCACTGAGTCTTGACGGGGAGAAGGTCACTCCCGAAATGCCGCATTCTATTTCGGTATCAGTCGGGACATTTACTTTCAGCTTGTATGTGTTTTCCTTGTCGGCGGCAAAGCTGCCGAGAGCTATCGTTTTCGGGAAGTCGAATATACCGTCCTCTGCGCCGAAGCCCGAGCACGAGCCGAGTATCTCCACATCACGCACAATTGTACGCGCATGGGCGATCACCGCTTTTTCATTTATATCGCCCTCTGTAAGCTCTACACGGAGTCCCTCTATCTGAGCGCCTGCCGCCGTTATCTCGATAACGCTGCCACGCCTTGCCCAGATGGTCGTGTTGCTGCCAACAAGACGGAGGGGCTTTGTGATGTATACGGGACCCTCAAACTCGCCTGCGGGAAGCACAGCCGTGCCGCCCGACGGGGTGCGTGAGAGTATATCGTTTATTGATTCAGCCATGACCGACCTCCGTTTTGTGAACTGTTGTGAACTTTATACGTTTACGCCGTAAGCTCTGCAAAGCGCTTCAAGTCCGCCCTGATAGCCTGCTGCCACTGCGTTGAACTTCCAGTCGCCGTTGTAGCGGTATATCTCGCATACAACAAGTGCTGTTTCGATGGAGAACTCCTCCACAAGGTCAAAGCGGAGAGTTTCCTCGCCGTTTACGTCGTCGGGATTATCGATCTTTACTACTCTTACGTAGGAGTTGGAAACCTGACCGAAGTTCTGGTTCTTTGCCTGTGCGTCGAAGATGGTTACTGTTACAGCGATCTTTTCGATCTCGGGAGGGATCTTTGTGAAGTCGATGATGATAGCCTCATCGTCGCCGTCGCCCTCGCCTGTACGGTTGTCGCCTGTGTGTACGACTGCGCCGTCACGGCCTGAAAGGTTGTTGTAGAAGATGAAGTCCTCGTCCCTTAATACCTTGCCGTTAGCGCCGAGAAGGAACACGCATGCGTCCAGGTCGAAGTCTGCGCCTCCGTCGTAGCGATTGGTATCCCATCCAAGACCTATCCTTGCCATGGTTACGGATTTGTCAAGACTTACTCTCTGACCCTTTGAAAGATTTACTGGCATTGTTTTTTCCTCCTGTTTTCTGAACGTATTACGTTCGTTTATCATAACCGCAGGCGGTGTGTCACCGCCTGTCGGTCAGTTTCATTATTTCTTGCCTGCTGCGTTTGCGATGGCCTTTCTGATAAGGTCAACGGGGATAATAGTGATAGCCATACCGAGTATCAGCAGCCACTCGGAAACTACCAGACCGTAGCCGCCGAGGATAGAGCCGCCCACATACGCCATGATCACCTGTACAACGGCGATGATGCCGAATACGATAAGGAAGCCCTTGTTCTTTGCGATGTTGTCAAAAAGGTTCAGCTTCTCTGTTCTTGCGTTGAATGCATTGAATACAGCGATGAAGATGAAGAATGTGAAGTATGCGGTATGCAGATATGCGTGAGCTTCGAGGTCTGCGCCGCTTGCGCGGATGATTCCCATGTCCTCAAGCCAGTTTGCACAAACAAGCATGAACAGGGACAGTATGAATGTCCATCCTGCGCCAACGCCGATCTGACTCATCATGTTCTTGCTTACGATAGGCTCGGAGCGGTGCTTCGGCTTCTCCTTCATATAACGGTGGAGAGCAGGCTCGCCGCCGAATGCCAGAGCTGCGAGGGTATCCATTACGAGGTTTACCCAGAGTATCTGGATAACGGACAGGGGATTTGCAAGACCGAGCAGCGGACAGATGAAGCTTATGAGCACTGCCGCAACGTTGATGGTCAGCTGGAATATGATGAACTTTCTGATGGAGTTGAAGATGGTACGTCCATACAGGATAGCCTTGTCGATGGAGTTGAAGTTGTCGTCGAGGATAACGATATCGGACGCTTCCTTTGCGACCTCTGTACCGCCGCCCATTGCGAAGCCTACGTCAGCCTTCTTAAGTGCGGGAGAGTCGTTTACACCGTCGCCTGTCATACCTGCAACAAGGTCAAGCTCCTGTGCAAGTCTTACAAGGCGGCTCTTGTCGGAGGGCAGTGCACGTGCGATAACACGGATGTTGCGGAGCTTCTCCTTTATCTCCTCGTCGGACAGCTTTGCAAGCTCGTCAGAAGTGAGAACTACATCTGTATCGGAGGTCAGCAGACCTGCTTCCTTTGCGATGGCAACTGCAGTTTCCTTGCGGTCGCCTGTGATCATAACTACCTGTACGCCTGCGCCGTGTACCTCTGCGATAGCGGTAACGGACTCGGGACGTACTTCGTCACGGATACCGACTACGCCTACGAGAGTCCAGTTGTTGCTGTCGGGAAGCGCATCCTCACCGAGAGCGTCCTCGCTTGTTGCGATCGCAAGAACTCTGATAGCACGGTTTGCAAGCTCGTCTATCTTAGCGTTGAGGGCAGACATATCGAATGCGACCTTCTCGCCGTTTTCGTTGTAGTAGTGGGAGCATCTCTGGAGTATCTTCTCGGGAGCGCCCTTGATGAGGGAGAGATTATAATCGCCCTCTACCTGAGTTGCGGAATACTTGTTTGTGGAGTTGAAGGGGATATTGCCGACTTCCTTTACGTTTGCGGAGGACTTTTCCGTTGCCGCAAAGCCGAGGATAGCACGCTCTGTTGCGTTACCGCCGATGACCTTCATATCCTTGCCCTCGCCAGAAATGAGGGAGAGAGTATTGTGATGAACAGAGAGGGTCATCATATCCTTGAGCTTGCCCTTGATATCAGCACAGGTCTTGTACTCCTGTACAGCACCGTCGATGAATACGACAGCTTCAAGCTTGCCCTTTGTGATAGTACCTGTCTTATCGGAGAACAGGATATTCAGAGAACCTGCTGTTTCGATACCTGCTACCTTACGTACAAGCACGTTGTCCTTCAGCATCTTGCCCATGTTCTGAGCGGAAACGATAGCTATCATCAGGGGAAGTCCCTCAGGAACTGCCATTACGATGATGATAACA
>JAGAKC010000138.1 GCA_017848155.1 Oscillospiraceae bacterium
GAGATACTTGACCAGCTCATTGCCTGCGCAGCGGAGGCAGGGATCATCGAGGACACTGCCAACAACAGGGACCTTTTCGACACAAAGCTGATGGGGATACTGACGCCGATGCCGAGGGAGGTCATAGCTGATTTCAGGAGCGACTACACCGCATCCCCGAAGCAGGCCACCGACAGGTATTATGAGCTCAGCCGAAAGCTGAACTATGTCCGTGCAGGCCGCATCGCAAAGGACGTGAAATGGACATACGAAAGCGAGTACGGAACGCTTGACATAACGATAAACTGTTCAAAGCCCGAAAAGGACCCCCGTGATATCGCAGCGGCAGGTGCGGCTCGTGCGGCAAGCTACCCGAAGTGTCAGCTGTGCCCCGAGAATGCAGGCTTCGCAGGTCATGCGTCCCATCCCGCAAGGCAGAATCTGCGCCCGATACCGATGACCGTTTACGGCGAGGAATGGCAGCTCCAGTATTCGCCCTACGGCTACTACAACGAGCACTGCATCGTGTTCAACAGCCGTCACATCCCGATGAAGATAGACGCAGCCGTTTTCAGAAAGCTGTTTGATGTGATAAACTATCTGCCGCATTATTTTGTGGGAAGCAACGCTGACCTGCCGATAGTGGGCGGCTCTATCTTAAGCCACGAGCATTTCCAGGGCGGAAACTACACCTTTGCGATGGAAACGGCGGAGGTGGAAACAGCCTTCACGCTGTCCGACTACCCCGAGGTGAACGCAGGTATAGTAAAATGGCCCATGTCGGTCATCAGGCTCAGCTGCAAGGACCCCGAGAAGCTCGCACAGTGCTGCACGATGGTGCTGGACAAGTGGCGCGGCTACACTGACGAAGCGGCAGGGATATTTGCGGAAACTGACGGAGTGCCGCACAACACGATAACTCCGATAGCAAGGAAGCGCGGCTCGCTGTACGAGTGCGACCTTGTGCTCAGAAACAACCTCACCTCCGAGGAGCGTCCGCTGGGCATATTCCATCCCAATCCCACGCTGCACCACATCAAGAAGGAGAACATCGGTCTTATCGAGGTCATGGGACTTGCGGTGCTGCCTGCACGTCTTAAGACGGAGCTTCAGCGCCTTGCGGCAGTGCTGACCGAGCAGGGCACAGCGGCTGTACGGGCTGATGAGGAGCTTAACAAGCATGCCGACTGGGTGGAGGAGTTCACCTCACGCCGCACTGTTACAGCGGAGAATGTCGAAGCAGTGCTTCACGAGGAGGTCGGCGCAGTATTCCTGCAGGTGCTTATGGACGCAGGCGTATACAAGCGTGACGACAACGGCAGAGCCGCATTCATGAGGTTCGTTGATATCCTGTAAAACAAAGGGGCGGTCTTTCCGCCCTTTTTTTTCGGCACGTTTTTCGGGCACGGAAATAATATTGAATAATGAATATTGAATAATTTCGGTATCGGCTTCGCCGATGATTTCAAAGCCGCATTTCACGCACCGCACCTTTGTGCATTAAAATGCCACTGTCGTATGCCGTGGCCGCACATGAAAAAATCGTACCGTAAAACCAAAAACACCCGTAGGGGCGAACTGTGTTCGCCCTTTTTTGCGGCACGTTTTTCGTCTGTTTCCTTTGCAGTAATTTGCAGACTTTGCTGCTTTACAATATGCTCACACAGGGAAAGACCTGTGACGTGCA
>JAGAKC010000139.1 GCA_017848155.1 Oscillospiraceae bacterium
GAAGCTTTATTTTTTTCAACCTTTCAACAGCCTCGGAGATGACAGAGATATCCCTGAAAGCCTCAGCGGTTATTATAGCGCCGTCAAAGCACGTCGGGTCAAACAGGCTGTAGATGACATTCTCGAAATTAAGGCGCTCGTCATCCACCCAGTGGTTATAGATATTTGAATACACCGCAACGTCCACATCGGCATTCAGTGCCGCTTCGGCTATTCCGCATATGATCTCCTTCTGCTCTGCATCATCGGCTCTGGCAGTGATGACAGCTATCCTCCTGCGTGGCATAGTACCACCCCTTTCGTATTTAGTATAACGTATATCTGCGCCAAAGTCAACAGAAAAAGTGCAGATTGTGATTAAAAAGTGGATTATATGAATACAGGCTATTGATTTTAGCTGATCTCGTATGTATAATGAAAACAACGGACCCAACAAATATATCCACCTCGGAGCTGCTCCAAAAAGCGACGCTCCGAATGAAAGGAGCAACTATGAAAAAGAAGTTTCTTGCTATATTCTGTGCGGCGGCTTTGCTGACAACGACAGGCTGCGCAGGAGAAAAAAGCGATGTAAGCGATCAGACCTCTGCAACAGAAGTGGTCAGCACGGACATTATCCCCGAAGACATCACCGAGGAAAAGATACTGGACAGCCTTAACAACGGCATCGTTATCGACGGGGTCAGCGGAAATGTCTACAAGACTGAACGCAATGCAAATCCCATTTCTGGAAGTATCTTCTGCGCAGACCCCACAGCTGTGGAGTATGAGGGCAGGCTGTACGTCTACGGCACCAACGATACCCAGCAGGCTGAACAGGACACCACGAACGATTACGACCAGATAAGATCACTGGTAGTGTTCTCAACAGACGACATGGTGAACTGGATATATCACGGGAGAATAGAAACAGGCAAGATAGCACCGTGGATATACAACTCATGGGCGCCGTCCATCGTGTCCCGTGTGGAGGACGACGGACTTACCCACTTCTATCTCTACTTTTCAAACGGCGGAGCAGGTGTGGGCGTCATCACCTCCACCGACCCCGTAACAGGCTGGACAGACCCTCTCGGAGCGCCTTTCGTGTATCAGAACATGGAGGGACTTGAAAACTGTCCTGCGCCCTTTGACCCGGGCGTATGCATCGACGAAAACGGTACAGGCTGGCTCACCTTCGGAGGCGGTACACCTGCGTCAGGTGCGGCTGTACATACCAATATCCCGAAGGTAGTGAAGCTCGGCGAGGATATGCTGTCCTTTGACAGCGAGTTCGTTTCCATCGACGCTCCGTACTTCTTTGAAGCAAGCGAGCTGAATTACATCGACGGCACGTATTACTACACCTACAGCACCGACTGGCAGACCCGTGGCGCAGGCTGGGACTATGAGGGAATATCCGCTCCGCCCACATGCAGTATGGCATACCTCACCACAAAGACTCCCCTTGATGCGGAAAGCTGGGAATACAGGGGCGCATACTTCTATAACTCGGGTCAGAACGAAAAGGGCGAATCAGGTCTGCGCTGGGGCAACAATCACACCCATTTCTGCGAGTATCAGGGCACGAACTACATCTTCCACCACACGCTTCTTCTGGAGGAGCTCATGGGCGGCACAGCAGGCTTCCGCAGCATGATGGCGGACTACCTGCCGATGGATGCCGCAACGGGCGAGATACCGATAACTGCCGCTTCAAGACAGGGTGTGGCGCAGATAAAGCTGCTCGACCCGTACTCCGAAAACAGCGGTGCAGTTATGTTCACCTCTGCCGACATCGGCTATACAGCAGGCGCAAACCCTGCCGCAAAAAGCAATGCGGACGGCGCATGGATATATGTAAGAGGAGCGGACTTCGGCTACGGCGCATCAGCTCTCACAGCCGACGTAAAGGGCAAGGGCCGCATTGAAGTACGTCTTGATGACCTTTCAGACGAAGCAGTCGCATTTATAGAATTCGACAATGCCGACTACGCAAAGGTGCGCACTACAGAATTCAGGCAGTTTGACGGCAGGAATCACAATATCTACCTTGTTTTCTCTGGTGCTGACATCGAGCTTCGCTCATGGCAGTTTACAAAGGGCGACGAGGCGCTCCGTCCCGAGGAGGATATCTCCGTTACGGAAACGAAGTACGAAACTCTTGTCATCTCCGCACAGGCCGAAAACCCCGGTCCAAGCCCCTCCGCAGTGCTTGAGATAACAAAGGACGGCGATTACTCCGTCAAGTCATCCTCTTTTGCAAAGGAGAGCGAGATGCTCAATCTCGGCTTCATCAATCCAGACAAGGAAGCCTCCTACAAGGTATATGTAAAGTCACTTGGACTTGAAACAGAGGACGGTATCGTGGAAGTGCCCGTCGATGTGGAGCTTGACCCCACAAGCAACTCCGCAAACGGTCTTGAAAACGGCTGGAAGGGCGCAGAGATAGGCACTGTCATCTACGGTACAGAGGAATGCGGACTGGTCGCAGCCGAAACCACCATCGACTGGATAGGCTACAGGCTCGCCCTTATGAAAGACGGCACAGAAATACCCTACACCTCTGTAACCTATAACCTCACGATAAGCGGTCTGACATTTGAATGATATGTGCATAGCATAAAACTACGGGAGCAGTTCATCTGCTCCCGTTTTGTTCTATTCAGGCTCAGAGCCATCAGCCGTTGAAATCAGGTAACTCATCCCTTGTGATGATGACATCACTGTTGTATACCTTCTTCATCATATCAAACGATGTGTAGGCATCGGAAAGCTCCGTGGTGCCGTTCTTTACTATGAAATCCCAGTTCCACACTGCAAACCACAGCCAGTATGCATTATCTCTGACGATAAGCTCGGGGTCGGGCATGGTAGCACATTCGCTCATGGTAACAAGCTTCTTCTGGCTGCCTGACCAGCCGGACATATCCGCAAGCAGGTCGGGGCTGGTGCCGTAATCATATGCCTGATTGTAGATATCCGTTGCAGATATATCGCAGTACTCATCTCCGGGGTACCAGTCAGGATCCTGCGCATTCCATACCCAGATAAGATTGTCAAGCTGATGATAATCGGTCATGCGGTGGTACATAAGCTTCCAGAGCCATTTGTACGCATCAGCTCCCGATGCGCCCCACCAGAACCAGCCGCCGCTCGCCTCATGCAGAGGTCGCCACATGACCGTCACGCCTGCGTCCTCCATGCGCTGCATCAGTGCGGAGATATTGTCGATGTCAAGCATTATATTGTAAGCCTCGGCAGATATCCTGCCGCTGTTGTACATCTCCACAAGAGCTGCGGTGTCTGCCATTGCGATATCCTCATCGGTCACTGCGTTTGCAAGTGAGAATGCGGTATCGTCCGTGTAGAACGCACATCTGTCATACGGTGCATACCAGTGCCAGTCGTATACGACAAGACCGCCGTCATTGCTCCACTGGATGGCAAGGTCAACGTCCTTCGCCTTTGGCGAGCCGTCACAGAAGCTCATGGAATCATAGATAAAGTCAAAAGTGCGCACAGCAGGATATTTCCTAAGTCCAAGATACAGTGCGTCAGTTTCTGTGTTGTTGCCGTAATCCGTACACTGTCCCGCAAGAACACGCTTGCCGTAAACAGCCTTAAGATACTGATAGATGTTCTGAGTCTTGAGATTTGCATAGGGGTTGCAAAGAGTATCGTCGATGCCGTCATAAATAGAATCGCTTATCGGCTCGCCGTTTTCGATGCGTATGGAGTCAAGAGAGAACCAGCTCCAGCCATCGCCCAGTGTTATCTTATTACTTCCCTTTTCAAGGAATATTCCGTCAACCGTCGTTTCCACCCAGTCGCCATTTTCCGAAACTATATCCATTGCCTTAAGACCGTTGAATATCAGCGGATTCTCCTTGTGGCTGCCTGCACAGTGACGTACTGTTATTTTGTAGTACTGGCTGGCAGGGATATCTACGGTCATGCTGAATGCCTTATTGTCAGATATATCAACATATCCTTCACCCGAATAGCCTGCCTTGTCTGTCTTAAGCACCACACCTGCGTTAAGCTCCGCTGTTTCAGCCTCCACAAGACTGTTGTGCTCCTTCTTTTCAACACCGCCGTAGCTCAGCTTTTCAAAACTGTAGCTGCTTGCGTAGGTTATTGCGGACGGGTCGACCTTTGTCCTGCCCGTTATGACTTCAGCAGCACCACTGTCTGTCGTTCCGCTTCCGTCAGGTACGGAAACGACACCATTCGTGCACCCCGTCGCTATTCCGACCATAGCTGTGATAAGCGCCAACGTTTTCTGTAATATGCTCATAACATTACCTCCCTGTGGACTCCTCCTGTTTCGGACAGCTCATATCCTCTGTATTAAGGATAACACCTTTTTACGGAAAATACAATAAAAAATTATGAACACATTTTTGAAATTTTAACATCTGTTTTGTTAAATTTTAAAGATCGCAAAACAGGAAAATCTTTTCGCAGAGCGGTTTAACGTCATTGCTGTAAAATTAACACTTCAAAAGTATTGACATATCAGCAGATTTCATTTATACTGAAAAAAAGAGCATGAAGAGGTGATAATATGAAGATAAACGACCATCTTTATCCATATGACGTTGAAGTCAGAAAGCTGCCCATACACCTGACAGGCATAGGCGGCAGCGAATTCCAGTATCATATCCAGAGAAACGAAGGGTACCACTGGCATCAGATACTGTTCAGCACAAAAGGAAACGGCATACTTAAATACGACAACAGGACATTTCATATAAACGAAGGAGCAGCTTTCTTCCTGCCCGCAGGATATCCGCATGAATACTACACCGAGAATGACGGCTGGGATGTAAGATGGGTCGCATTTGACGGATATGCCTGTGCACATCTGCTTAGTCAGTTCAGCATGACCGCTCCCGTCATTATCACACCGAGAGATGATTCTATCATGAAAAAGCTTTTCGGAAAGATGTATACACTTCAGAAAACTGACAGAGCAAACGGAAACTATTACTGTTCAGGGTATATGTATGCCCTGCTGATCGAATTCCACAGGCTCATGGATACACGTGAGAACAAGCTCAGAAGCGACAGATTCAGGATACTTGCGCCTGTTCTCGATTACATTGACGAAAACTATCACAGGGATTTCCCCCTTACTGACCTAGCAGAGATCGCAGGTATAACTCCGCAGCATCTCTGCCGTATATTCAGGCAAACGATGAACATGCGCCCCAATGAATACCTTACCCAGCAGCGTATGCAGGCAGCAAAGACCCTGCTTCAGCGAAACGAGATGTCAGTTGCACAGGTCGCAGCAAGCTGCGGTTTCCCCGATGCGAGCTATTTCAGCACTGTTTTCAAGAAGCACGAGGGTCTTTCACCCGTAGAATACAAAAAGCATATCGGTATCAGATAAAGCGTTATC
>JAGAKC010000140.1 GCA_017848155.1 Oscillospiraceae bacterium
CGGTAATCGGCGAGGACGAGCTTTCCGAGAACGACCGTGCCTACATGGCTTTCGGCAGGCTGTTCGAGGACAACTTCCTGAATCAGGGATTTGATGAGAACAGAAGCATGAACGATACGCTGGAGCTTGGATGGGATCTGCTTTGCTCGCTTCCGAGAAACGAGCTCGACAGGATCGACGATAAGCTGCTTGAGGAGAAATACGACCCGAAAAGGGCAGAGCGCTTCAGCAAGGTCGTGGATGAACAGGCTGAGTAAGCCTTGCTATACTGAACGGAAAGGAGGGTCATCGTGGCAGAACAGATATTTCCCACCAAAGGTAATCTGATAAAGGCGAAGCGTTCGCTTAAGCAGGCCAGGATGGGATATGAGCTGATGGACAGGAAGCGTAATATCCTGATACGTGAGATGGTGCAGCTGACCGATTCGGCAAAGGCGCTGCGTGAGAGCATAGACGATACCTATTCCGCAGCATACAGTGCGCTGCAGCGTGCGAACATCTCCATGGGTCTTGTCAGCGATATCGCAGAGTCGTTTCCTGTGGACGATTCGCTTTCGCTGTCGGTACGAAGCGTAATGGGAGTGGAGCTTCCGAAGCTCGTTTCCGAAAAGAGGGAGCCGAATATGTGCTACAGCATGACCCGCACCAATTCGAGCTTTGACGCAGCATATATCAGCTTCACAAGGGCAAAGGAGCTTACAGTACAGCTTGCGGAGATAGAAAACAGTATCTACCGCCTTGCCATCGCCATAAAAAAGACGCAGAAGCGTGCGAATGCCCTTAAGAATATCATGATACCAAAGTTTGACAGCATGGTGCGCTTTATCACCAATGCCCTTGAAGAAAAGGAGCGTGAGGAATTCTCACGCCAGAAGGTGATAAAGAGAGCCAAGCTGAAAAAATGACAAACACATATCCCCCGTGAGCTTATTCACGGGGGATATTCTTGTTATCATATAGTCTTTTATCAGTTCTTCAGACTCTGCATGGGGGCAGGTATCCTGCCGCCACGGCTGATGAATTTTGAAGAGGAGTACTTGTTTATCTTCATTACGGGGCCGCTTCCGAAAAGTCCGCCGAATTCCAGCATGTCGCCTTCCTTCATTCCGATGGCAGGGATAACACGTACTGCGGTGGTCTTGCTGTTTACCATGCCGATGGCAGCCTCGTCAGCGATGATGGCGGAGATAGTGTCCACGGGTGTGTCGCCGGGGATACAGATCATATCAAGACCTACAGAGCAAACAGCGGTCATTGCTTCCAGCTTGTCGAGGGAGAGGGAGCCGCATACGGCTGCGTCGATCATGCCTGCGTCCTCGGATACGGGAATGAATGCGCCCGAAAGTCCGCCTACGTGAGAGGAAGCCATTACGCCGCCCTTCTTGACAGCGTCGTTCAGCATTGCAAGACATGCGGTCGTGCCGTGTGTGCCGCAGCTTTCAAGTCCTATCTCCTCAAGGATATGTGCAACGGAGTCGCCCACCGCAGGTGTGGGAGCCAGCGACAGATCGACGATACCAAAGGGTACGCCAAGTCTGCGGCTTGCTTCTGTACCTACCAGCTGACCCATACGTGTGATCTTGAATGCGGTCTTTTTGATGATGTCAGCGATCTCGGTCATGTTTGCTTCGGGGTGCTTTGCGATGGCTGCCCTTACAACGCCGGGACCTGAAACGCCCACGTTTATTTCAGTGTCGTATTCGCCCACGCCGTGGAATGCGCCTGCCATAAAGGGGTTGTCCTCGGGAGCGTTGCAGAATACAACGATCTTTGCCGCACCGAAGCAGAAGTTGTCCTTTGTCGCCTCGGCAGCGTCGTATACTACCTTGCCCATCATGGAAACTGCGTCCATGTTGATACCTGCCTTTGTGGAGCCGATATTAACGGAGGAGCATACGTTGGAGGTCTCAGCCATAGCCTCGGGGATGGAGTTTATAAGCTCCAGATCGCCTGCCGCAAATCCCTTGTGCACCAGTGCGGAGTATCCGCCGATGTAGTTTACGCCTGTGCCCTCGGCAACACGCTGAAGTGTCTTTGCGAACTTTACGGGGTTCTTGCTGCGTGTGGCAGCCGCAACGATGGATATGGGTGTAACGGATATCCTCTTGTTGATTATCGGGATACCGTACTGCTTCTCTATGTCCTCGCCTGTCCTTACAAGGTTTTCAGCCTTGCGCATCATCTTTTCATAGATCCTGTCGCAGGCACGGTCCTCGTCGCTGTCGATACAATCAAGGAGTGAGATACCCATTGTGATGGTACGGATATCAAGATTCTCCTCCTGTATCATCTTTATCGTTTCAAGTATATCGCCTGAATTAAGCATTATGTATTATCTCCTTAAGTTTCTTTGTTATCAGATCCTGTGCATTGCGTTGAAGATGTCCTCGTGCATCACGTGCACCTGAAGTCCCATCTCGTTGCCTGCCTTTGTCAGTTTGTCCGCAAGATCAACGTAGTCGATGGTAAGCTCTGATATCTCTATCATCATCGTCATTGCGAAAAGGTCCTGCATGATGGTCTGGGTAACGTCCATTACGTTTGCCCTGCATTCAGCGCAGATACCGCTCACCTTTGCCAGAATACCTACTGTGTCCTTACCGATTACAGCTACAACTGCTCTCATTGTTTGTTCCTCCTGTTCTGCGGAGCGTACATATTGTATAAAATTTCCGTCCGCACGCCTTGATTTTTTATATTTCTTATCTATTATACTAAAAAAATCAGAAAAAGTAAATGTATTCATAGACAAAAATGAAATTTTGTGATAAAATAATAAAAAACACGTCCGCAGAGTAAGATTTATGTGTAAATTTTTGTTTCTGCGGTCATTTATAAAGAGAACATAAAGAACAAGGAAGAGAGATATTGAAAGAAAATACAAAGGAAACATTCATCCCCGCAGATATCCATACCCATTCCACGCTGTCGCATGACGGAAAGGACGCACCCGAGCTGCTTGCCGCACGTGCTTTTGAGCTTGGCATAAAGCATTTTGCGCTGACCGACCATATCGAGAATGAGAAGATGGACAGCTGGGATTTCTGGGGTGCGCTGGAGCGGTCATACGGGGTGTATCGTTCGCTGAAAGAGCAGTACGAGGGCCGTATGGAGGTGTACTACGGCGCAGAGCTTGGTCAGGCGCTGTACGACCTGCCGCAGGCGGAGCGTATACTTAAGGAGCATGATTTCGATTTCGTGCTCGGCTCCTGTCACCGCACCAAAAGCTATGCACGGATAGACCGTCTGCCCGATACGGATGAGGACAGATACCGCTGCCTTGACGAATATTTTGAGGAGCAGCTTGCTCTTGCGGAGTGGGGCGGCTTCTGTGCGCTGTCGCATCTTGATTTTCCGCTGCGCTTCATAAGCGGCGATGTGGGCGGTCACGATATCGACATGTCACGCTATGACAGCATTATCAGCAGGATACTTGATGTCATCATAAAGAACGATATTGCGCTGGAGGTAAATTCCTCGGGCATACGCAAGGGACTTCATGTCACCATGCCGTCGCCACGCTATGTGCAGCTCTACCATGACAAGGGCGGACGTATGATAACGGTCGGCTCGGACGCACATCGTGCATGCGAGGTGGGCGCAGATATTCCGCAGGCACTTTCCATGCTTCGTGGGATAGGATATAATGAGATATGCGTTTTCAGAAGAAAACAGCCTATATTTATACAAATCTAATTTTCGGAGGACAAAGCTATGAACAAGCTGCTCGATCTTTTAAGACAGAATGCCAGACTGACCAATGCGGAGCTGGCGGCGATGCTCGGCACCACGGAGCAGGATGTGGCGGCGCAGATAGCGAAGCTTGAGAGCGAAGGCAAGATAATGGGCTACACAGCCATCATAAATGAAGAGAGCGTTGATGAAACACGTGTCACCGCTATCATAGAGATAAAGGTAGCTCCCATGAAGGGCAAGGGCTTCGACGACCTTGCGCATACCATCATGGAGTATGACGAGGTGGACAGCGTTTTCCTTTTAAGCGGCGCATATGACCTGTCCGTTACTGTTACGGGCACAAGCCTGCGTAAGGTAGCGCTTTTCGTGTCGGAAAGACTTTCCGCACTGGAGGGCGTCATCTCCACCGCAACACATTTTATCCTCAAGAGATACAAGGAGAAGGACCATGTTTTCAGCGAGGACACAACTGACGAAAGGAGCCTTGTATCCCCGTGATAGATTATGACAAGCTGATACCCGGGCGGATACAGGATATCCAGCCGTCGGGAATAAGAAAATTTTTCGACATCGCCCAGTCGGTGGAGGGAGTCATCTCTCTGTCGGTGGGTGAGCCTGATTTCAAGACGCCGTGGGCAGTGCGCAAGGAGGCTATACGCATCCTTGAAAAGGGCAGGACGGCATACACCGCAAACAGCGGACTTATCGACTTAAGAAGAGCTATAGCCGATTATCTGAAGGAGTCGATACACACCGAATACGACCCTGAAAAGGAGATAATCGTCACCGTCGGCGGCTCGGAGGCTATCGACATGGCGCTGCGCACGCTGGTGGACGCAGGGGACGAGGTGCTCGTGCCCGAGCCGAGCTTTGTGTGCTACTCTCCGCTGGTGGCTGTATGCGGCGGCACTGCCGTGCCGATAGTGACAAGGCGTGAGGATAATTTCCGCCTTACCGCTGCGGCGCTGAAAGAGAAGATAACACCACGCACAAAGGCGCTGGTGCTGCCCTTCCCGAATAATCCCACGGGCGCTGTGATGCGCCGTGAGCATCTGGAGGAGATAGCAGAGGTGCTCCGTGGCACGGATATCATGGTGCTGTCTGATGAGATATACTCTGAAATGACCTACAACGGCGCAAAGCATGTTTCCTTTGCGGAGCTTGACGGCATGCGTGAGCGCACCATCGTGATAAACGGCTTCTCCAAATCCTTTGCGATGACGGGATGGCGGCTCGGCTTTGCGGCAGGTCCGCAGCCTGTTATGAGGCAGATGCTGAAGCTGCATCAGTATTGCATCATGTCCAGTCCCACGGTGAGCCAGTATGCGGCTATAACGGCGCTGAGGAGCTGCCGTGACGAGGTGGATAAGATGGTGGAGGAGTACGATATGCGCCGCCGTCTGGTGGTAAAGGGCTTCAATGACATGGGTCTTGACTGCTTTGAGCCTGAGGGTGCGTTTTACGTATTTCCCTGCATAAAGTCCACGGGAATGTCCAGTGCGGAATTCTGCGAAAGGCTGATATACGACAAGAAGGTGGCTGTGGTGCCCGGAAGCGCATTCGGCGCAAGCGGCGAGGGCTTTGTAAGAGTGTCCTATGCTTATTCGGTGCAGCATCTTACCACGGCGCTTGGTCGCATCAAGGATTTCCTTAAGGAGATAGAGAAGTGACGCTTACCCTTAATGCATGTGCAAAGCTGAATCTGTACCTTGACATAACGGGCAGGCGCAGCGACGGCTATCACCTGCTCGAAACGGTGATGCAGAGCGTGTCGCTTTCTGATATCGTCACGCTTTCCGTGACCGGGGGCAGCGGCATTTCGGTCAGCTGCTCCGACCCGCTGATACCGTGCGGCGAGAAGAACATCGCTTACAGGGCTGCGGCGCTTTTCCTTGAAGCCTGCGGCATTGAGCGGCATGTAGAGATAGACATACAAAAGCGCATACCGAGCGGCGCAGGCATGGGCGGCGGCAGTGCTGACGCAGCTGCTGTGCTGCGTGGACTTGACAGGGCGCTCGGCGCTCCGCTCGATACAGGGCGGCTTTATGAGATAGCATTGCAGTGCGGTGCGGACGTCCCTTTCTGCCTTTACGGCGGAACCAGGATATGCAGGGGCATCGGCGAGGAGCTTTCGTCCTGCTGCGAGGTGAGCGGCTGTGCTTTCCTTGTGGTGATGCCCGATTTTACCTGTCCCACGGGAGAGGCATACAG
>JAGAKC010000016.1 GCA_017848155.1 Oscillospiraceae bacterium
CGACAGCGATCGCCATGCCTTTCCCTGCAGGAAGTGTCTTTTTCGACTTTTTCATTTCGGTCATTCCTTTCATGATCATTACTATGGACCGATCCGTAATTCCCTTTTCAGGATCGTGTAGGTATTTTTGCCTGAATTATACGGAAATATACAGCAGAAAGGATTTTTTGATACAGATCGCTGCGGCTATTGCTAAACATTGAACAATGTGGTACAATATATGTATTATTTGAGTAAGGGGAACAGATATGATAAGGATAGCCCAGATACTTGGAAAGATGAACGGCGGCGGCGCTGAACAGATGGTCATGAACTATTATAATGCTATCAACAGGGAAAACGTCCAGTTCGATTTTTTCATATTCAAAAGCTCGAAGCGTGTTCCGGTCGATGAGATAAAGGCTCTTGGCGGCAGGATCTTCGTGCTGCCCGGACTAAAGCGTCCGTTCAGATACATGAAGGTGCTGAGAAAGCTGTTGAGTGAAAACGGATATGATATAGTTCACTGCCATCTGAGCACTCTTAGCTTTCCTGCGCTGCGTGCGGCTAAAAAAGCAAAAGTACGTGTGAGGATACTTCACAATCACAGTACATCAGGCGGCAGGCGTGAGATAGTGCGGAATATTGCAAAGCAGCTGTTCAAGCCTCTGGCAAAGCTCTGGGCGACAGATCACATTGCCTGCTCTGAGCTTGCGGCAAGATGGATGTACGGAGCTGTGCCGATCGTCGGACTGACAGAAAAAGCACCTCCTGTGAGGGTGGTCAGGATAATGAAGAATGCGGTGGATACAGAACGTTTCCGCTTTGATGAAAAGAAGCGCTCGGAGGTTCGGGGAGAGTTCAGGATACCGAGCAAGGCGCTTGTTTTCGGACACATCGGAAGATTCTGTCCGCAGAAGAATCAGATGTTCCTTATTGATATATTTAAGGAGATACTTGCAAAGCATAAAAACTCGGCGTTGCTCCTTGCAGGTGACGGTGAGGATATGGAGCTGATAAAGGCGAGGGTCATTGCAGAGGGGCTTAACGGCAAGGTCATCTTTGCAGGTCAGCGTAGCGACCCCGAAAAGCTGTACAGTGGTTTTGACTGCTTTCTGCTTCCGTCCAATTATGAGGGACTGCCTGTCGTGGGTGTAGAGGCGCAGAGTGCAGGGCTTTATTGCTTGTTCTCCGACAGAATTACAAAGGAAGCAAAGATATCTGACGGCGTGCAGTATCTTAGCTTAAAGACAAGTGCTGCGGACTGGGCATGTGCGGCGCTGTGCTGTGCGAAGCTGCGTAACAAAAACGGTGCGCAGCAGGTGGCTGCGGCAGGTCATGATATCCATGAAGCGGCAAAGCAGCTTGAACAGTATTATCTGTCACTCTGACAGAAATGAAGCAGCTAAGAATAATGACATCAGGTGGTTATATGACTGGAATATTGATAAAACTATTTGTAAAAGACAGCAAAAATATACGTAGCGTAGCAGTGCGTTCGGCTTATGGCAAGCTGTCAGGCTGGGTCGGCATTGTATGTAATATCCTGCTTTGTGCAGCGAAGTTTGTCGTGGGTCTTATTTCGGGAAGTGTGTCGATAACAGCTGACGCAGCAAACAACCTTTCGGACGCATCTTCAAGCATAATCAGCCTGCTCGGCTTCAAGCTTTCGGAAAAGTCAGCTGATGAGGAGCACCCTTACGGTCATGCAAGATATGAGTATCTTTCGGGATTCATAATTGCGGTGCTGGTACTGGTCATCGGCTTTGAGCTGCTGAAGGGCAGTATCGAAAAGGTACTATTTCCGACAGCGGTGGAGTTTTCATGGGTATCGGCAGGAGTGCTTGCAGGTTCGATATTTGTAAAGCTGTGGATGATGCTGTTTAACAGGAAGATAGGAAGGCTCATTGATTCACAGGCGCTGGAAGCTACTGCGGCTGACAGCAGAAACGATTGTATCTCTACGCTTGCGGTGCTTGCGGCGGCGTTGATATCTCATTTTACATCGGTGGAGCTTGACGGCTGGATGGGTATACTGGTAGCTGCCTTTATACTATACAGTGGTATCGGACTTGTCCGTGAGGCGATGAGTCCTCTCCTCGGAAAAGCTCCCGACCCCGAAACTGTCGATAGCATCCGTGACAAGATAATGTCCTATGACGGAGTTCTCGGCACACACGATCTTATGGTCCATGACTACGGCCCGGGCAGGATGTTTGCAAGCGTGCACGTGGAGATGGCTGCGGAGGGTGATGTGCTTGAGAGCCATGATATAATTGATAATATAGAACGTGATTTCCTTGAATCGGGACTTAACATGGTCATACATTTCGATCCCATCGTGACAAGTGACTCGGCGGTCGGTGCAATGCGCCGTGAGATAGCCGAGATAGCGGCGGGTATAGACGAAAGGCTTAGTATACATGATCTCAGGATGGTCCCGGGACCATCTCATACAAACGTAATATTTGATTGTGTGATACCTCACGGATTCAATATGAGTGATGAGGAGCTTAAAGAGGAGATAAGCCGATTTGTCCGTGTGGCGCATCCCGATCACTACTGTGTGATAACTGTGGAAAACAGCTTTGCTCCCATACCTAAAAAGGCAGAAACAAAAGAATAAAGCAGGACCGCCTTTGTGAAAAAGGCGGTCCTTATCTTGCTGATATTAAAGAACGTATACGATCAGTTGAATCAGCTTCAATTATACAAGCTGCAATCAATCGATCTCTTTTAATGCCTGATAGATGCTCTGCATCTGAAGGTCGGTAGCGGCAATCGTTTCTGCGCAGTCTTTAAGCTGCTGTGCAAGCTCGGCGGATACTTCGCTGTCCGTCTTGTATTTCAGCTGATGCTCAAGACTTGCCCAGAAATCCATGGCGATGGTACGTATCTGTACCTCCACATGCACCAGCTCCTTGCGGTCAGATAGATATACAGGTGTTTCTATAACAAGGTGCAGCGAGCGGTATCCGTTTGGTTTTGGCTCTTTTATGTAATCCTTTATTTTAATAAGTGTGACGTCGTCCTGTTTTGTCAGAAACTCTGCGACAGCATAGATATCCTCGATGTAGTTGCATATTACACGTACACCTGCGATATCGTGCAGATTCTCACGGGCATTGTCGCTATTGAAGCTCTTTCCTTTCCGGCGCAGCTTTTCCATTATGCTCTGGGGAGATTTAAGTCGGTCCTCGATGTGGTGAATGGGATTGTAGTCGTATTTTGTCTTAAATTCACTGTCAAGTATCTCGAGCTTTGTCTTGACTTCACGTATAGCTGATTCGTATAAATGCTCAAGCTCTATAAACTGATACAGCTGGTCAAGGACTTTTTCCTGTGTTTCCATGGGCAGCAGCTGGGCAACAGGCTCCAATTCTGCGTTTACCGATTGTGATTTCTTTTTAAAATTAAACATTTTGTATATTCCTCTGTGTGATATCTGTTATTCTGTTTTTATAATTATATCAGATGAAAATAATTATCCTGTAAAAATATTGTGAATGTATTGTGAAAAAGCACCGCCCGATTTCGGATGGTGCTTTGATCATTATTTGGATGCTTCTTCTGCCATGCTGTTGAGCAGCGCCTCGATCGCATCCTGCGACATCTTACCGCCGCCTGCAGGAGCAGCCTCGGTAGCAGGAGCTTCCTCGACGGGAGCAGGTTCAGGCTCGGCAGCAGCATTAGCGGCAAACAGAGCAGCGATATCATCCTGCGACATCTTACCGCCGCCTGCAGGAGCAGCCTCGGTAGCAGGAGCTTCCTCGCCGGGAGCAGGGTCGGGCGCGGCAGC
>JAGAKC010000141.1 GCA_017848155.1 Oscillospiraceae bacterium
TCTTTTCCGCAGCAAGGATTCGGCTGTAAAGCGCATGGCGTCGGCACTTGCTGACAGTGGTGTGGCGAAGATATACACGGGACATTGCACAGGTGAACGTGCGATGGAGCTGCTTTCGGAGCGGCTCGGAGATGTGCTCGTTCCCATTTACCCGGGTCTTGTTGTTGATATCTGACAACTTTGTCGCCGTGATTTGAAAAAATATTCACAAATTTTACATAATCTATTGATTTTTATTGAGATATGTTGTATAATAACTTAAGGGTTTTTTATATCTAAAAATTCTGTTCCGGATGGTTTATCCTATACGGGCATATTATCCGTAAAATAATGCAAAGGAGAATTTGCTATGGACACTAATATACTCTCGAAAGCGGTACCAATGAACTTGAGGTGCTCGAATTCATGGTAGGACAGCAGAGCTTTGGTATCAACATCGCCAAGGTCACTGAGATCATGAACTACACACCTGTTATCCCCGTACCTGACGCACCTCCCGAGTTTGAGGGAGTTTTCACCCCTCGTGATACAGTTATATCTGTTATCGACCTGCATAAGGTGCTGAACAAGGAAAGCCCCGATAAGGAGCATGACCTGCTCGTAGTATGCCATTTTAATCAGATGGATGTTGGTTTCCATGTATCTGCCGTTAAGGGCATCCAGCGTATTTCGTGGGAAGATATTGAAAAGCCGCCTGCTATTTCTGGTGACGGCGCTACCAATATTGCTACAGGTATTGCTAAGTTCAAGGACAGGATCATACTCATCCTTGATTTTGAGAAGATCGTATCGGATATGAACCGTTCTGCTGTGCTTGACACATCGGGTGTAAATGCAACTACAAATGACAAGAGCGACAAGCACATAGTAATTGCGGAGGATTCCCCTTTCCTCAACAAGCTCATCGTAAGCACTCTTAACGAGGCAGGCTATGAGAATGTAGTACATTTTGACAACGGTAAGGATGCATGGGAGTATGTAAAGGGTCATGTTGATCTCGGCGGAGATATTCTTGAGCATGTTTCCTGTGTCATCAGTGATATTGAGATGCCGCAGATGGACGGTCACCATCTTACAAAGCTTATCAAGGATCACCCTGTACTTAAGAAGATACCCGTGTACCTGTTCTCGTCGCTCATAAACGACCAGATGCGTGTAAAGGGCGAGAGCGTTGGTGCTGATGCACAGTTCTCAAAGCCCCAGATAGGCGGACTTATCAAGCATATTGATGAGAATGTATAATAACAAGACCCCTGCGGCATAGGCTGCAGGGGTCCGTTTTATCATCGGGTAATTTTTATTCGAAGCTGTCCTCTTCGTCACGTGCATTGAAAAGCTCAACGAGAGCCTGCATCTCTTCCTCTGTGAGGGTGATGCCCTTGCTCATCCTTGTGTGATCGGGGGACCATTCGCGTATGTCGAACTTAGGTGAATTCTCGTTCCAGCTTACGAGGTTGAGCTCCTTTGTCCAGCCCTTTGCATTTTCGGAGATAACACCAAGCTCCTTTGTGATCTCAAATTTGATTTCTGCCATTGTTAATTCTCACCTTTCTTTTGTTTTGGAGCCTTACGCTCCTTTTTCTTTTTAATGATCGTGCTGTCAGCAACGATAATATTGTCGTAAACGGCGTGGTATTTCGGCGGTATCAGCTTGTTGAGGTGCAGCTTGCCGAAGAACCATTTTTTAAAGGATGCCTTTTCATAAACATCGTTCAGGAACGTGTTGATGTGGTTCACATCTCCGCTCTGATGGTCGATGAAGTCATGCAGCTTTGCGGGCGGCTCGTAGGTAACGACGAAGTCCACCTCGCCCTTTGCCTTTTCAAGATTGCTGATGCCCTCCTGAAGCTCCTCTTCGGAAGGTATCTCTCTCGGCCACCAGTTCTGACCCTCCACAAGGTCAGCGTAGTCATCGCTTTGCCCACCGCCAAAGGTAAAGACAGTCTTTTCAGCTATCTCAAACACCTGACCACGCATGAGCTGGCGCAGCTTTCCGCTTATCTGACGTGTCTTTCCGCCGCACCATTCAGTTACCTCGTACTTTTCAAGCAGGTCGTAGTTTTCATGTGAGCCTTCCACAAAAAGCACATTGTAGCGCCTTTTGCCGATCTTTCTGAGCAGCTTTTTTTCCTGATCGCTTCCGTCCCAGATGAACCCGAAATCACCGCAGATTATGAGCGCATCATTCTTTTTCAGCTTGCGCAGGGCAGGGGACTTGAATCGTGTAAAATCTCCGTGGATATCGCCTGTAATGTAGATCATCAATAAACTCCTTCGGTTTTGTTTATCCTGTTGGGTAAAGTCACCCGAATAAGTAAAATTATTAAAATTCGGTTACAAAATCAAAAAAGCCCTTTACAATACGAGGGAAGATTTGATATAATATAATAGACCGTGATTTAGAATAATTACTATATAATATAATAACCTATTACAGGAGATTTGTCTATATGCGAAAAGTTAAAAAATTTGCGATTTTTATGTCGATAATTCTACTATTTACTACTATTGTGAGCGTTCTTCCCGCAGGTGCGGCTTTTACACCGAAGTTTGCGCTCAATTCCGAGGGCGTATACATGGTGAACACCGATACCGACATCGTTGTGGTAAGCAAGAATGCGCACAAGAAGATGTACCCTGCGTCCACGACAAAGATAATGACTGCGCTGGTGGCGTTTGAGAATATCAAGAATTTCGATTCATATGTGCTGATGTCCTATGATGCATATAACGAGTTCGGAAGCAATCCCAATCTTGACGGTGTGTCCAATGCTGATATCCTGCCCACACAGACTAATATCACATACTGGGATCTTCTGTATTCCCTGATGGTATGTTCAGCATGTGAGTCTGCAAATCTGCTTGCCTATAACATCGGCGGCAGAAATATAGACAATTTCGTCAACATGATGAATGCCAAGGCAAAGGAGATAGGCTGTAAGAATACTCACTTCTCAAATCCTCACGGTCTTTTTGAGGAGGACAACTATACGACTCCCTATGACCTTTACCTTATCACGAAATATGCGATAGATAACTATCCCCGTTTTATAGAGATATGCGATACCTACTCCTATGAAATGCCCCCGAATGAGAAGAACCCCGACGGATATCTCATAACCCAGACCAATCAGCTGATGAAGTCGACGAGTGAGTACTATTACGAGGGCGTACACGGCGTTAAGACGGGCAGCATAGACAGATACTATTACCCCGATGAAAACGGCGACTACAGCTGGGACAGATATGAGTACGGCAGCCGTGCGCTGGTAACTACCGCAGAAAGAGATGGCTTCCATTATATCATAGTTTCCCTGAACGCTCCCTATTTCAACGAGGACGGAACTGATACAGAAACTCAGCTTGCTTTTACGGATCACATCAAGCTCTACGACTGGGCTTTCAAGGAATTTGACTACACCCTTGTTGTAAAGAAGAACGAGCAGATAATGCAGGCGGATGTGGATAAGGGCAAGGACGCTGATAAGGTAGGACTTATTGCTACCGAGGATTTTTACACGCTGCTGCCGAAGTCCCTTGACATGAGCACGATACAGATGCTGCGTCCGACGGTGGAGATGCTTGAAGCACCCGTTGAAAAGGGAGTGCAGCTGGGCGAGCTTGAGCTTAAGCTGAACGGGGAAACTCTTACGAAGCTTCCGCTGGTGACTGAAAAGAGCATAGAGCTTGACATGACCGAGTATTACAAGGAAAAGCTCATGCAGACAGTCGAGCGTCCCGAGTTCATCTGGATAGTGATACTGCTGTGCGTGCTTATTATACTTCTTATAATAACAAGCTCTATCCGCAAGGCGCACGACCGCAAGATCGCTGAAATGAACAGACGCCGCAGGATAAATATGGCTCCTCAGAAGAAGAGCAGCAAAAATAATATCAGGAGAAAGTACTGATAAATGAATATCAACTTTATTGCGATGGGAAAGCTTAAGGAGAGCTATTACCGTGAAGCATGTGCGGAGTACCTGAAAAGGATGGGCGCATTTGCGGCGGCAAAGGTCGTAGAGCCATCGCCTGTGGATCTGCCGCAGGATCCGAATAAAACGCAGATAGAAAAGGCGCTTTCGCAGGAAGCGGCAAGGATAGGCGAGCATATAAAGCCGTCCTCTTTCACGATAGCTATGTGTATCGAGGGAAAGACGATATCCAGCGAGCAGCTTGCCGCAAAGCTGGAGGACATAGGAAACCGTGGCATAAGCACAGTGAATTTCGTTGTCGGAAGCTCCTTCGGATTATCAGAGGAGCTGAAGAGATCGGCGGATATGAAGATGTCGATGTCGCCCATGACCTTTCCTCACAGCCTTGCAAGGGTAATGCTTTTCGAACAGGTGTACAGGGCATTTTCGATACTGAACAATTCAAAGTACCATAAATAATCAAAACCACCAGTTGAACTGGTGGTTTTGATTTTATACCGCTGTTATAGAGTAGGTAAATGCTTTTTCCTCATTTGGCTTTAGTATCTCAATTCCACGTTTTTCTGCGAACACTCCCGAGCAATCGTCAAAGTCAGCGGAGCCGCACCATGGCTCGATACAGAGGAACGGAGCATCCTTTGCCTGCCATACGCCGAGGCTTGTAAAATCGGGGAAGTCTACACGTACTCCGCTGTTATCCTTGTTGAGCAGCTGTACGGAGCGTGAACGCAGCTTGTCAAAATAGCATACGTCTTTATAGAAAAGCTCGTTATTCAGAGGAAGAACGGTGTCGTCTGTTATGACGGCGCGCCTGTTGTTTTCCTCGTGCAGACCTGATTCAAGGTTATAGTTCGGGACAGCAGCTGTTTCTATCTTTGGAAATTCAAGACGATAGTCGGTCATATCTCCGTCGCATGCGAATGCGGGATGAGCGCCTATGCAGAAGGGCATATCCGTGGCGGAATCGTTTCTGACCCTGTAGGTAACGGTGATTCCGTCGGCTTTCAGCGTATAGCGCACAGTGAATCTGAAATCAAACGGGAACATAGCCTTTGTGGTGTCGTTTTGTGTAAGCGAGAACATAGCGCTCGTTGAGCTGAAATCTTCGGGAGTAAGCTCCATATCACGTGCAAAGCCATGCTTTGTGATGCGGTATTCGTTGCCGTTAATGATGGTTTTTCCCTCTTTGAGTGTGCCTATCATCGGGAAAAGCAGGGGAGAGGTCTTGCCCCAGAAAGCAGGGTCAGCCCGCCACATAAGCTCCCTTCCTTTAACGCAGAGTGACTTCAGCTCTGCCCCCTTTGATATCAGCTTCGCCGAAACATCGCCGTTTTTAAGAGTAATATCCATAATTTCCTCCTTATAGTTCTATTCCGTAAGAGCGCAGCTTCTCTGTATTGAGTTTTTTCCGTCGCTGCATCTCTGTATGTATTTCGTTCATAAGCTCAGAGTCTGACTGAGTGTCTGTCAGCACCTTCGGTACATGGTAGCTTGTATCAAGCTCCAGAAGCACCTTCCAGTAA
>JAGAKC010000142.1 GCA_017848155.1 Oscillospiraceae bacterium
CCCCTATCCTCTCCGCATATCCGAAAACGCAGGCAGCTCCATAACGTTCGGCACATTCAGAGAAAAAAGCGGAAGTATCTCCATCAGATGATTCTGCGAGCGACATATCCATTGAAAATCCGGTCAATGAAAGCTCGGGAAATACTATGAGGTCGGCACGGTTTTCTGCGGCACTTTCAAAAACCTGTTCACAGATGTCCATGTTCTCCTTTTTGTTTTCCCAGCATATATCATACTGCGCAAGACATATCTTCATAGGATCATACCCCTTAACAGAACATGAGTATATATATTAATATTATATAATAAATCCATCCCGGTGTCAACACAAAATTGTTGATATAGCATAAAAATATCGTTCAGATTCAAATTTCTGGTACCAGGAACAACAAAAACCGCCTGTTTCAGGGCGGTTTCTGGTATATTATGTCATAAGATAGTTTATCTCGGCTATTACTTCCTCGACAAGAGCGTAATGCTCTTCTATAACAGCATCGGGAGATGGCTGCTCCTCACCGTACGAAATGAGCTGTCTGAACATCTGCGCTGTGCTGTCGGAAAACTCCTTCGGCAGACCATATCCGAAGTCGACAACATACTGCCCTTCATCCCCGTCAAGGAGCTTATACAACAGCTCCCTGTCCTGCTCGGCAGCTTCAGACCAAACGATATCATCATAGCCATTATCCGTACCCGGCTGCGAGAAATTGACACAGAGGTTGATAAAGCAGGTAGCTCCGTCAATATTCTTCGAGCCTTTCGGGACAAGGTAGCCAAATGTTTCCGCTCGGTAATACGGCACTGCTCCGTCCTCTGACGGATAAGGGACAGCTGCGATATCCGCATCGGGATGCTTTGCACGATATCCCGTCAGGTCATCCATATCGAAGCTGTGAAACAGCACTCTTTCATCGGATAAGGAAGCTGTATTGCCGTTGTGTATGTACTTTCTCATAGTTGAAATGTACTCTGAATGAGCAGCCGAAAGAGCCGCACCACGTGACAGCTTTCCGCTTTCATCAAGAGTAACAAATGAAGCTCCTCCCGAAGCAAGCAGCGCTTCGCCTATCCTGTCACCGTACAACGGTGCACATTCCTCATAATATGTCGCAAAGCCGTCAAGCATGCCGACAAGCCCTGTCCAGCTCCACTCGCCCTGCTTCCAGAGAGAATACGGGTCAGCAAAACCGAACGCTTCTGTCACAGACCTGTCGTAGCAAAGAAGCTGTGGAGATACATTATACTCCCACGGGAGATAATAGACTCTGTCGTTATATCTGTAGCTTTCAATGATGCTCCTGCGAAGTCCTGTATTGAAATGCTCCGCTTCAAGGTCGATATATTCGGACAGGTCCTCATAAAAATTCTTTGTGGAAAGATATGGTATTGATTCAGCACGATAGTCCACAAGATCGGGTGACGAGTCGGATACTATAAGCTCCGAAAGTCTGTCGTTCAGTGCTGACTCACTGCAATAAACGTGCTGTATGACATCTCTGCCGTCGGGATATGTGTACTTCCCTGTCATTTTATCTATAAATTCAGAACAGTACTTTTTTTCATAAGAGCTGATAAAGAAGCTCTCCGCTTCACTGTCGACAAGTGATCTGCTGCCGAAATATGTAAGCATAGGGTCACGTACCTCAGACACCAGCGGCCCTTCCTCATCAGGCTCGGGAAAGCAGCCTGTATCTGTCGTGGTGACAGACGTGCTTTCTTTATTGTCAGGCTCACGACCGCCTGACAGCGCTCCACCATCGTCACAGGACGAAAGCAGCACCATGCAGGATGTGATCAGAGCACATATGCATGCTTTATAAAAACGCTTCATGCGACCTCCTACGGGAATTGCAACGACCGTGCAAACGTTTTC
>JAGAKC010000143.1 GCA_017848155.1 Oscillospiraceae bacterium
CTTTTCCGAGGTAGCCTCTGCATGGAAATCCACGATAACTGTCTTTGCCGTGATCTCCTTCAGCAGCTTGTCCGCATACCTGAAAGGATTCTCCAGCGGCGAAAGATAGGTCGTGCCCATAAGATTCACCACTGCGATGCTGTATGCGCCGAAGTCAAGCTCGCACCAGCCCCTGCCGTACACGTCCTCGCCGTAGTTTGCGGGGCGGATGATGCGCTCGTTGCGCTCAAGCTCCTCCTCGATGCATTTCTGACGGAAGCAGTGATTTCCCGTGGTGATGACGTCCGCACCTGCTTCGAACAGCATATCTGCGGAATGCGGAGTGATGCCGTTTCCCTCTGCGGAGTTCTCTCCGTTTACGATGACGATATCCGCACCGCATCTGTGCTTAAGGCTGTAAAGCTCCTTCTGAAGCGCCTCGCAGCCTCGTTTTCCCACGACATCGCCGATAAATAGTATCTTCATCCGTTATCAGATGGTGCCGAATATCCTGTCGCCTGCGTCGCCGAGACCGGGCACGATATATTTGTTCTCGTTCAGCTTCTGATCCAGATGACCGCAGTAGATCTCGATATCGGGGTGAGCCTGTATAAGTGCGGACAGACCCTCGGGTGCGGCGATGATGGACATGAACTTCACAGACTTCACGCCCTGCTTTTTGAGGTAATCCACCGCAGCAACGGCAGAGCCGCCTGTTGCAAGCATCGGGTCAAGCAGGATAACGGTGCGCTCCTCGATGTTTTCGGGAAGCTTTGCGTAGTACTCGTGCGGCATATGAGTTTCGGGGTCACGGTAAAGTCCGATATGACCTACCTTAGCGGTGGGCACAAGGGCGAGTATTCCCTTGACCATACCAAGACCTGCACGCAGGATGGGCACGACAGCGATGGTCTTGCCCGTGATAACGGGAGCCATGGTGTGCTCGATGGGAGTCTTTATCTCCTTCATCTCAACAGGCAGGTCACGCAGCGCCTCATATCCCATAAGAGTAGCGATCTCCTCGATAAGGATACGGAAGTCACGTGTACCGGTTGTGCAGTCACGCAGCAGCGAGATCTTGTGCTGGATGAGAGGGTGGTCGAAAACAACTATCTTTGACATGTTGAATAATCTCCGTTTTTTTATATTGAGCATAGTTACTCACGATATTATTATCTCATAATTCAGCATTTTTTTCAATAGCTTTTTAACATTATTGAAGAATTTTTTTACCTGATAGGATCTTTCTACGGAAAAAGCGAATTTAAAAACAAAAAAATGGATTTTTTCCTTGACTTTTGCCATAAATTAGCGTATTATATAATTATTATAATATAGGGGGAGCAGCCTTGCTGGATTTTACTTACATTTATATACTGACCGCAGTAGCGCTGCTGGTGCTTCTGACGATAGTACGTCGGAGCAGCTATTTTGAAGAGCGTAAGAACAGCTTCTACAGGCATGCGATACTGTCGGATATAGCGATACTTCTCGGATATGTGGGTCGTGACCTTTCGGAGCAGATGTCTGAAATGCTGCTTGCACATATCTCCAACACGC
Organism: Oscillospiraceae bacterium; assembly: GCA_017848155.1. Taxonomy (GTDB): domain Bacteria; phylum Bacillota; class Clostridia; order Oscillospirales; family Ruminococcaceae; genus CAG-115. The sequence continues at coordinate 1,540 of JAGAKC010000143.1, forward strand.
TGATATACATGTGTGCGCCGCTGTCGATGTTCTTTCTTATCCTCGCAGCTACAAAAAAGCCTGACAAGCTCATATGGGCGTGCGGTATCCTTGAGGGGATAAGCCTGCTTATCGCACTGTCCTCCTCATTTACGGGATGGTTCTATACGATATCCGCTGATGTGGTGTATTCACGCGGTCCGCTGTACCTCTACAACGAGGTGCTGGGAATACTGTTCACAGTGGTGTGGGCGATATATTCTTTCAGGGAGTTCAGCTATATCGAGCCTATCGACAAATTCTACCTGTCGGAGCTTTTCGTGCTTCAGGTAGTATCTATAATCATACAGGGTGTATTCTCCTCCTACAAGATAATCTACATCTGCGGCGCATTTGCGATAATGATATATTACGCTTTCGTCATAGAGGTGTACGGAAAGTATGACAAGCTGACGGGAGTGCGCAACAGCCTTTACTATCACTCCATGATAATGAAGAACAGGTTTCCGTCAAGCTACTCCGTCATAATGGCGGACGCAAACGGGCTGAAGCAGACGAACGACACCTACGGTCATGCGACAGGCGACGAGCTGATACGCACCGTGGCTGACGCACTGATGGAAGCTGTGGGAAGGAACGGCTCGGTATACCGCATAGGCGGCGACGAGTTCATAGCGATACTAAACACTGACGACAGCGAAAAAACGGATAAGATAGAGCGTGCGATACACGAGCTGCTCCCCGACAAGGCTGACAACGGAGCTGACATATCCGTTTCCACAGGAACGGCGATACACTCCCCCGATGAAGCATTCTGCGAAACGGTGGAGCGTGCAGACAAGCTGATGTACCAGCACAAGAGCGAGTACTACATCAGAACAGGCAAGGACAGACGCAGACACTGATCAGGATAATAAAACGATGCCCCCGTATAAAACGGGGGCATTTCAGCTTGTCGAAAAACTATGTTTTGCCTGCGAAGCAGGCTTTTTCAAATAAATTTTTCCGACGACATGTGCATCGGAA
>JAGAKC010000144.1 GCA_017848155.1 Oscillospiraceae bacterium
TACATCGTTGATATGGGAATACGCCGACATCTGCTGCCCAGGAAGAACTACGATCTTGGTTTTTCGCTTGAAAACATCGTGTACCTTGAGCTTCTCCGCAGAGGTTACAAGGTAAACATAGGCAAGGTAGGACTTACGGAGGTTGATTTCGTTGCGGAAAAGAACGACAGGATATGGTACTATCAGGTCACTGCCTCGCTTACCGATGAAAACACTTTCCGGCGTGAGATAACACCACTCCGCAATATTTCCGACAACTATGCAAAGACCATCATCACACTTGACAGGTTCACTCTGGGTGATTATGATGGCATTGAGGTAGTCAATGCTGTGGACTGGCTGCTGGCATTTAAGCCAAACGCTTAAGTTTACTGGTAACAATATAACACATTGCAAATATCCGAAAAACGTTCGTTTTGCGGACAAAAATTTATCCCCTGAAAACCTAGCGATTTCAGGGGATTTTTCGTTCGAAAACCCGTTCGTAAATCTATGTTCGGGAAAGGGGCGTTATAGGTAACTGTATTCATGTCAACGTGCAGTAAAGAAATTCCACAATCGTTCTATTGTTTCAATTTAGATAGGAACGTTAAATATAGATATTTATTACCAGTGAAAACTAGATTTGCTTCTCTTATACGTATACTAATATGAAAATAGCTTATAATTTGAAATCATAATACAAGTATTTCAATCCATTTTCTGCACAAACAGCTTCCTTAGGTTGATTGTCTAGCATTTCTTCAAAAAAAGAAACTTCAAATTTGTGTTCAGACAATATATCTTTGATATTATCTTGATATGGGGAGGCGTTAATCATCTGTACAAGTTTTGATATTATTATATCAACATATGAGTGCAAATTGATTAGTAATTCACTATTTAATTTCTCGTTTCCTTCAGCATCGTGAATAATATAATTACGTGTACGATATATTCGATATATATGCCATTCAACTCTTTGTGCATGTTCTCGAATTAATGCATGAATATTTTTGCTGTTGTGAAATGCGTCGTATAATGTAAATACTCTATTTTTTAGCAGAGGATAGTTTGCTGTATTTGCAAACAGGATATCTCTTTGTTCTTGCGTAGAAGCAAATGCTAAAAAGGCAAAAGTACGTTCCAGATCGTTTTCTCCAAACTCTATTGTTGATATTTTTTCTTTGAAAAAATCGGGATTCCAACGAATAATATCATCCATACATGTTTGCACCAATTTGGAAACATAAGTACTTTTTAAAAAAGGAATTATACATTGTATTACCTTACTTATTATGCTTCTGGGAGTTTTTGATGAACTAATATTCTTCAAATCTTTTTCGCTTTTTTCTTCTGTATGATATTGTATTTCCAGCTCATCTTCTTCAATAAACGATTCAATTATAGACCAAAGAGATAACAGAGATTCATTTATATTATCTGAATATACTGCAGAATTATGTATTTTTGAAATCTTGTCAAAATCTTTTCTGTTTTGTAAAGAAGAAAAACCTGCACGAAGCAATTCATATGCTCGTTCTTCAGAATTTTTTATAGATAACGCCGCAACTCTATGTTTTAACAAGTTATGAGGTCGTATTGTCGAAACTAATCCCGATTCTGATATTACTTGTGTATATGTATTGTTTTTTCTAGATTGGTGTCTAAAAAAATTATAGTAATCTTCTACACAACAAACAATTTCATTTGCAATTTCACATGCGGAATACATATCATAACTTTGTAATTCCTCGAATTTTAATATAGTCTTCTGATTCTTTTTCTTAATACCTAGAGGAGCCTCCTCGGGTTTGAGAGCAATAATTCTTCCGTTTAATAGCTTGATTTTTGCAAATAATTTCTTTTGAGACAAAATATCGCTATGAAATCCAATATAAACATCATATTTTTTATTTTTGAAATCAAATTTATCAAAAAACTCAGATATCTTATCAGTATTTACAACAGAAGTCTGAAAAAATACTTCATTTAATGAAACATAAACATAATTTTCGTTGTAACCGCTATCAATGATTTCCCTTACCCACTGTGTAGTTAAAACATTTATTTGTTTTTTTGAACCGTTTGTTTTAACTAAATTGATCAATTCAGTAACGATAGCATTATAGTATACATTATTACTTAGTTTTCTACCAATATAATTTATGTTTTCGTATTGTTCCCTTAAAGACCATGTTCCATAGCCTTTATTAAATCTGTTGACATATTCCTTGGTTAATATATCATTGGCAATATCATCTTTTTGTAATCGAGCATTCAACTCATCAATGATATGCTTTAAGTTTTTTTCGTTAATAATTCCTTTTTTAGAGTCTATATAAACACTACAATACTCCTTGGCAAGACCCAGCAAAGAAAGCGTGGGGAATCGATAAGTATCAGTTGTGTGGTGAAAAAGCAATTCGTTTAATCGTTGTGCAAAAAACAACATTGATTCTAACGATTCGTTTAAATCCCAACGACTAATATCATTTTGTAACATAATCACACCTCATTATACAGTATTACTTTAATTTAGGAAGTAGCCAGTTGCATAGTTTTAATTCAAGTTTGGAAAATATTATTTATCGAAACAATACTTTTTTAAACTCATGCATACCAACATTGTGAATTCTAGTTCATCTCTAATTATTATACTACACTATTTGTCAAAGTGCAATATTACAAGGAAAATTATGATATATTATGTTAGAAATACAATTATAATACATAATCATATACAAAAATCTAAGCAGAGCCGCACAAAGCAGCTCTGCATTACAATTCACAGATTTTTGTATAGTGTGGTCTTTCTAACACCTGTCAGTTCCGTTATCTCTTTGACGGTATATTCGCCTGTCTTGTAAAGCTTGACTGCCTTTCTGACAGCTTCTTTATCAGTTACAGTCCTGCCACCCTTACGCCCTCTTGCTCTCGCAGCGGCAAGACCTTCTTTCGTTCTGTCTGCGAGAACATCACGCTCAAACTGAGCCAGTGCTGACATCAGCGTGAACAGCAGCTTTCCAGTGCTGCTAGTAGTGTCTATAGATTCTTTGAGAGATACCAGATTCACCCCTCGACCGTTAAATGTCTCCATCAGCCAAATCAGATCTTTGGTGCTTCTTCCGAGACGTGAGAGGGACTCCACAACTACGGTGTCCCCCTCAGTCAGACGTTCCAAGAGCTTTTCAAGTTCAGGACGGTTTCGCTTTGTGCCTGTCATCTTCTCGTTGTAAATGTGGTCAACGCCGTATTTCTGCAACATGTCTATCTGACGGTCGAGGTTCTGCTGTTCGGTGGAGACTCTGGCATAGCCAAACACGAAGTTCCGCATTACCATTCACCCCCACAGTAAGCATACTCGCAGAGAATCTCCTCAACGGCTGTTTCCACACCTTCGGGAATATAGAGAAGATCCTCCACATCATCAACGGTATAGCCATATTCGAGCAGGAGATCTATGTCCTTTTCTGACACTCCGATATAGCTTGCGAACTGTTTAAGCTCTTTTACAGCAGCGCTCTCAAACCATTCAGCATAATCCTCAGGTTCAGCGTGAGTCCACCAGTATGGGCGATAACTGTAATAGTAATCCAGCGCATCCAGTTTAGCTGTGTTGAATTTTGCAGAGGTAAGCTCACCATCAGGAGCGATGCATAAGATATCTCCGCATTTTGCATCAATCTCGGTGTAGAACTTCGTTACCAATCCGAGCGTTATCAGCGCACAATCCAAGATGGCGGCGGTGCTTGCGTAGATGTAGAAGCCCTCACGCTCAAAGTGATAGAGTGCAAGCGGATTGTCACCCTTGACGAAGTAAAGGTTCTTAGCCACATCTAGCACCGTTATAGTAAAAGACTCCTCGAGCTGTTCTGCCATCTGTGCGATGGCATTGAAGTCGAGGGTATCTTTCTGTTCCAACAACTGAACGGCTATGTAGCTGTCGGTCGCTATTTTTGTAGCTGGGAGCTTCAACTCCTTGCGGAGCTTAGCATCATTATGAATCACACCATTATGCGCAAGTGCAAAGTCAGTCATACCGCAACGCCCCGAAAATGGATGGTTGTTGTAATTCTCAAACTTGTTGCCCTGGGTTGCCATACGAGTATGCCCCATTATGACATTGCTCTCAAATGGCAGGCGGAGTCTCATCTTATGAGCGGCAAGGGGTCTCTTGAAAATGGAGAGCTTGTTGTCGTGGATATATGCAAAGCCAGTAGCATCAGTACCTCTGACCTCACACTCTTTCGAGAGAACTTTCAGCACCTTTTCGCGTTGGCGCTTCGTGAAATAGTTATTATAGTCGATAAGTCCAAATATAGCACACATAATTAATCATCCTCCATAAAGTCGATAGGGTCATTGACGTAGAGCTGTCTTTCTTTCAGATAAGCAATAAGTTCCTTATGCTTTGTAGCATCGAGCGTCTTGACAAAGGTCGTCCAGCTGACATTGGCTATTTCTTTGTCTGTCAGGTATAGCGCAAGGTCGCACACCTTATCAACCAGCTCCAGCGTAGCGATTATGGTGTTAGCTTTTAAAGTACCGCGGAACATTCTGAATTCGATAGTGTTCCAATTGGTTATATTGACACAAGCATATCTACCATTACCGCCCTTCTTAGCGTTCTCCATGATCCCTTTCGGATCGTGCTTGTAGCCATATCGAGCCGCCCATTTGTTCATTGCGTACTCTGTGCGGCGGCTGAATTTCAGAAGCTCCGCCCAGTGGTGCTCCACAAAATACAAAACCCGAGAGATGCACTCATCCTGCTCCTCTCGGGTCTCTCCAAATGCGGTGCGGTTCACATGGACGTGAAGTCCGCAGGTGGTTGTTTTATGGCTCTTGTAGCGCAGGTGGATGGCCTTTCCACAGAGCCGTTCCCATGGCATATCCGAACGATGATAGTCCAAAGTCATCGGGTGAGTTACGATCTCCATGCCGTCATTCAGACTGCCGTCGGACTTGATGTAGATGTGCTCGTTAAGCACATTCGCAAGATCAATCAGAGCCTGTGCATTGTCTCCGATTTTGCCACCCTCATCGATCTCAAGCTCCACACCGAAGTAGCGGTCACCCTCGCCGTAGAACTCGGGGTCAGGCTTGTAGCTGTAATCTCGGATAGGGCCTTCGTTGCGATGACTAAAGCAGTTGTCACAGTAGGGACAGTCGTCATCGTCGTAGTAATTCGCGTAGTCCTGATGAATGATACGACCACAATCCTCGCAGGAAGTGTAGTGGTTGTCATAGCAATGGTCGCACAGCGGCATGCTCATGGTGCCTGCGTTGTCGTCGCTCCAGATGCGTTCGCCGCAGTAAGAGCAGACAATGGTTGAATCGTCAAGACAGTCCGAGCAAAGATATTCGTCCTCAAAATAGTGAACAGAATCGATTGTGAGTTCGCATCCGCAGCGGTCGCAGAAAATGATGTCGTTTTGCATTGTAAATTCCTCCTATCAGTATTCTTCAGCAAAAAGCATGGTGGAATGGGTCTCGTCATCAATAACGAAAATCTTGCCCTCAATGGGATTTGTACTGGGAAACAGATGCTCTTTTGAGTATTCGGGACATTCCTGCTCGTGCAGGACTTTCTGCATGCCTTTCTCGACAGACAGAGTGAACACCTGTAAGTAATCCTGCTCTGAAACTTCCATCGTCTCGATGAGTCCCCACAGAAAGATCTGAGTCATAATAGGCAGGTTTTCGTTGATTCCTTTTGTGGTGTAGCGTGGGTTTTTAAACATTTTTACCTCCTTAAACGGCTTGGTTATGCGGTTTTCTAGAAACACAAAAAGCCCCGCTGCTGTGTTTTGAGTTACACAACAACGGGGCTATATGTGCGGTCTTAGATAAACCTAGATAAACTTTACTTCAGCAGGAATGGCGTGCTGTTGACACGCTTCATCTCCTGCTGTGCATTGTCGATGGTGTTCTGCAGAGCCTGTGTGCGAGTCTGCTTGTTGCATTCTGAGATTATGCAAGCAATGCCGAGTATCGCCATCAGGCCTGTTTCAACGATCGACGCTATGAGCTTCGCGCTTGTCCCATAGTTCATCACCTCCGCAGGAATAATATATATTCGACAGGAGGGACAATATGGGCGAACATGGGATTAAATAAACTTTGTTAAACCATAAAGGAGGCTATTTTATGCTGAATAATACTAAAGATATTCTGACTATAAAGGATCTGCAGAAGCTTCTCCACATAGGCAGAAACACCGCCCTGCGGTTGGTGCAGGACGGTGAGATTGAGGGATTTAAGGTTGGCAGGCAGTGGAGGGTGACTAGGGAGAGTGTGGTTAGGTATGTCAAGAGAATGTAATATGTTATGAACGATATTCTTTTCGAAAACTATGTTCGGAGAGGAAGATAATAGTGTAGTCTAATGTTATATATGATATCAATCTGAGTGCGATTCTGTCTGAGTGCGATTCTGTTTTTAATATAGATAAGGTAAGGTGACAGTAAGAACCTGAAATTCCTTCGTCAATATAACGAGGGAATTTCAGGTTCTTATTCTATTATCTCAAATGAATTGCAGGTTAGCGTATTTCTATTTAATTCTCCAATTGCTTTAACATATTTACCATTTTGATGAGCTTGTATAGCAATGTCATAATCATTTTTGCCTAAAATGGTATTAGCAGAGTGAGGTCTATTATCATTGCCGATATATGTTATGATTACAGTGCCACTAGTTCTAGTTTCAATATTTGGTGCTGCTTTTAATGATGATACTCTTCCAATGATTTCTATATCTTGCGAAGCTTGCTTTTTTAATTCTTGAGAAATATATGAGATCTTATCATAATAGCTATGTGATAATTGTATTTTAGTTTGATGAAAACGATTTGTTTTTACCACCGGAGACCATTCGGCATAATATTCTACAATAGTATCATCAGAGTAAAGATTTATTCCATTTAATGCATCGAGGAAATTAGAACTGATATGATGCGATTCGAAATCTTCAATTAATTGATTGTGAGAATCTCTATCAATTTGATCTTTTACAGAAAAAATATTTTGAAATACTTTATTTGTAATTTGTCTAGTTAACGAATCGGCACATCTTTGTTCATCTGTAAAAAGAGTAAGCTGCAAATCAGAGGTATCTGTTATTTCGGCAAAGGGACATACTACTGACACAACATAGCTGCCGATCTCTGTTTGGCCAAATCTGCACATGGACATAAATTTGTTTATTTTTTCATCCACTCGGCCACTATAGAATTTTTTGGGGTTTATTACTTCCGAAGCAGCAGCGGATATGAGTTTCTTAGCATTATCATATAATTGAACAGCATCATCGAGAGTAATGTTGCCTTGCTCGACTTTATCATTTGCCACTCTAATTTTAATGATATCAGTGTTAGGGTTTAATAAATAAAGAATTATTTGCTCAACCTTTTTATGTTCAAAAGATGATAATGTTAGGATAGCATCATACATTGCTATTTTATAATCAGATAATGTTCTATCTATTGGAATTATTATTTGATAACAACCTTCCTCTGAACTGCCTATAAAACGTTTAATATCAACTCTTTTGGTGGGCATCTCTTTCCAGCCTGTATATATTAAATATTTAGCCAGTTCTTCAGGTGGTATCGATCCTGCCAA
>JAGAKC010000145.1 GCA_017848155.1 Oscillospiraceae bacterium
CAGAGGAGAATATTGAACAAAAAAGAAATCAAGCTGTTGAAACTATATCTCAATTTTCTTTGCCGTTAGATACACCCCCTGAACGCTTCTTTCGCGATATTTTGATGGAGAATGGGGCTTCTGGCAGTGAACTTGTAATGGCTGCTTCGGAAATACATGCAGTATGTGATTCTCATGAATGGCTATTCAAAATTCGGCAAAAGCTTAATGATTCAGAAGAAAATATAGTACGAGATATTATTGATATTTCTTCGCAATCATCTTCTTGGAAAGATTACATAAAACCAATCGAAGACTGGCTTTTAGCAAGAAAAGAATTATAGATTTCAAGCTTTCATATCTCTAATAAATATACTTAACATGTCTATCATTGAGATGTATAATATAATCAGAAAGTAGTCAAAATGATTAATTTGTTCTGCGCATCTGAAAAATGACTCATTCCTGCTAAAACATATCTCTAAAAGGAAACCGCATCCGTTACCATGAGCACGGTTTCTATACAATATAGTATCTTACAGAGCTTCCACATTAAAATGGAAGCTCTGTTTTTTATTCATCGTCATCTGATAAATCTGCTCTGTCAGCTACTCCTGTAATAGCCAAAGCGTCACGGTATGTTCTGTTAAGATGCGCAAGCTCGCCCTTTCTGGCACTTGCCTGAAATCCGCTGAGCATATTGAGCTTGACGCTCACGCAGTCCTCGGAAATTTCTATACGCTCTACAAACAGATTTATCAGATGCCTGAGCTTTGGCAGCTCACCTTCTGCAAGCATGAACTTTGCTCTTTTGAATACACGCTCGATCTGTTCGCTGCTGATCTGTATCTGTTCATTCTTGCGCTCCATTTCATTGAGCTGCTGCACAAGCAAAGCCTGCTCTTTCTCCTTGGCGTTAAGCTGAGCTACCAGTGCCATTGAGCCTGATTCCTCAATTACAGCCACAAGGTTGCTGATCTTACGTTCAACCTCCTTGATCCTGCGTTTAAGCGACTTCTGCTCCTCCTTGCCGCTGTCAGAATTCTCACGGACAAGCGTATTATACTGCTCGATAACCGCAGGAATACGATCTTTGTCGAAGATCACCTCTGACAGCAGATTCAGCACAAATCTTTCAAGAGAGTCACGGTTGATATCCTTGTTATCACAGCATCTGCTGCCTTTATTGGAGCGGGTATTGCATTTGTATTTTACATACAGCTTGTTATTCTTATACATGCGGTTTCCGCAATATGTATTTCCGCACTTGGCACAGTAGACCTTACCCGATAACAGATACACCTCTTTGGCAAACGGTTTTGTCCTGTCAAGCGGACGTCTGTTATCCAGCACGACCTGCACTGCCTCAAAAAGCTCCTTGTCGATGATAGCAGGAACACCGCCCTCTATCCTTATAATGTCAGCCGCATCTTTCTTGGTGTGGCTGTTTCTTTTGCCGCGGATATCTTTTGATGTGCTCTGGTTGAACATATACACGCCCGTATACTTTTCGTTTCTGAGTATGGAATAGATGGAATTCTTGCCAAACTCTTTGCCAGTGCGAGTTTTCGCTCCCATTTTATTCAGTTCCTCTATAATCTCGCTGTAAGTCCAGCCCTCGGCTATCGACCTGAATATAAATTTGACATAAGGAGCCTCATCAGGATTGATCTCCAGTCGCTTGTCTGCGCCTACTCTGTAACCCAGAGGTGCCCACCCGCCTGTGTGCTTGCAGGCGAGGGCATTCTCCTTAAGACCTTTCATAACCTCACGGGAAAGGTTTTTGGAATAATAGTCGTTCAGCGTTTCGAGAAATCCCTCCAGCAGATCACTTTCGGGCGAATCATCAAACGCCTCCAGAACCGAAATAACACGGACACCGTTCTGTTTCAGTTCGTTTCTGTGTATTGCACTTTGATGACGGTTTCTTGCAAAGCGATCCAGCTTGTGTACAAGAAGCATTGAGAACTCCTGAAACTTTGAATCATAGAGCATTCTCTGAAAATTCTCACGATCATCATTTGTGCCTGATTTTGCCCTGTCGATATATTCTCGGATAATGATTATACCGTTTTTATCTGCGTATTCGTGAATGGCACGCAGCTGGGCGTCGATACTTTCATCTCGCTGATTGTCACTTGAATATCTGGCGTATGCTACAGCAAACTGACTCATGCCAATACGCCTCCGTCATTCTTGATAAGCTCATTCAGAAATTCAGCAATAACTCTTTCGGGAAGAGAGTCATCCTTAGTCGGATTTCTCTCCATGATAATAAAATCGTAATTGTCATAATTCCCTTCCTTCACGCTGTTGCGATCAATGTTGTAGTGATTAACTGTTGCGGTCATAGTGTATACCTCCTATAAAATCTTTAAGGCTTATGCCTTATCCTTGTGTTGCATAGAAATAATTTATCATTCTAACTTTCATCTTTACGCTTAACCAGCGTATCAATATATTCTTCAACGGATTCAGCCGTAGCTTTCCATTCACGTCCTATCTTGAAGCCCTTTATCTTACCCGACTTCAATAACTCATAAGTCTTATTTCTCCC
>JAGAKC010000146.1 GCA_017848155.1 Oscillospiraceae bacterium
CCTGAATAGACTTCGGCGAAGCTGCGCCCTTCAGCGCCTTGTTAGCCTGCCCCATAAAAAAGCCGAACACCTTTGTATCTCCGCTTTTGTACTGCTGTACAGCCTTCGGATTTGCCGCTAACAGCTCCCCGATGACCTTTTCCAGCTGTCCGCTGTCCTCTTTTATCCACAGACCGTCCCTGTCCGCAATAGCTTCGGGAGTGCCCCCGTGAGCTATCATTTCGGTCAGTATCAGCTTCGCATTCTGCTGCGATATCCTGTCGCCGTAATAATGCTCCGCAAGCCGCGCGAAATCATCTCCCCCGAAGCGCATATCATCAAGGTCAAGCTCCCCCAGATTAACACGGCGCATAAGCTCCACAACAAGGTATGCCGCAACACGCTTAGGGTCGCTGCACTGCCGCACAGCGTCGTCAAAGAAATCGCTTACCCGCTTGTCGCCCACTATCACCGCCGCATCATTCACGCTTATCCCGTATTGCTTTGTGTAGCGCTCTGTCCTCTGCTGCGGCATTTCAGGGAGGGAATCTCTGATAGATTCCAGCTCCTGCTCGGTGAATAATATCGGCGGAATGTCAGGGTCAGGGAAATAGCGGTAATCATGCGCATCCTCTTTTGAACGCATCGCAGCAGTTTCACCCGTAGCATCGTTGAAGCGGCGAGTTTCCTGCACCACGCTTCCGCCGCTCCGAAGCAGCTCGCTCTGCCGAGATATCTCCGCAGCCACCGCCTTTGCCATCGCCCTCATGGAATTGAGATTCTTAAGCTCCGTCCTGGTGCCCAGGGTATCGCTGCCTTTTGGCGCAAGGGAGATGTTCACATCGCAGCGGATACTTCCCTGCTCCATTTTGCAGTCGCAGATGCCTGCATATTGCAGCAGCAGCTTCACCCTCTCAAAAAACGCAGCTACCTCCTCCGCACTGTGCAGGTCAGGCATGGTGACTATCTCGATAAGCGGCACGCCGCAGCGGTTAAAGTCCGCAAGAGATATTCCCTCCCCGTCATCGTGCACCAGCTTTCCTGCGTCCTCCTCAAGGTGGATGCGCTCGATACGTATGCGCTTGCTCTCACCGCCGACCTCTATGTCGACATACCCGTCACGGCAGACAGGGCGAGGCATCTGGGATATCTGATATGCCTTGGGCAGGTCTGGATAGAAATAATTCTTCCTGTCCCATTTCGTAAATCGTGATATGTCGCAGTTCATCACATAGCCTGCCCTGATGATATACTCCACCGCACGGCGGTTGAGCAGCGGCAGAGTCCCCGGCATACCGCTGCACACCGGACAGCAGCGTGTGTTAGGCTCGCCGCCGAATTCTGCCCTGCAGCCACAGAATATCTTGGTATCCGTCAGCAGCTCTGCGTGTATCTCAAGTCCCATCGTAGGGTAAAAATCGCTCATGACCACACCCCCTTACAGCACAGGCAGGACACGTCTGAAGTCCCGCTCGTATGCATAAGCCGCCTGAAGCACCGTCTGCTCGTCAAAGCGCCGTCCTGTCAGCGACATTCCTATCGGCAGTCCCGCCGACGTGTAGCCGCAGGTCGTATTCGCCGCAGGAAGCCCCGTGATATTGGCGCTTACGGTGCAGATATCCGCAAGGTACATCTTCACGGGGTCGCTCTCCTTCTCGCCTATCCTGTAGGCTGCGGTGGGAGCGGTCGGGGTCAGTATCACGTCCGCAGCAGACAGCACCTCGTCATACTCCGCAATAAGCTGCTGCCGCAGCGCAAGCGCCTTTCTGTAGTATGCGTCATAGTAGCCGCTGGACAGCGCATAGTTTCCGAGCAGTATGCGGCGCTTGACCTCCTCGCCGAAGCCCCTGCTGCGGCTGTCGCACACCATCTCCTCAAAGGTCGCACCATCTCCCCGCAGCCCGTACTTTATCCCGTCATATCTGGACAGGTTTGAAGCAGCCTGCGCACAGGCGATAAGGTAATATGCCTGCACTGCATACTTCACCATAGGCAGCGAGCATTCTGTCAATACAGCGCCCTGCCGCTCCAATTCAGCAGCTGCGCCCATCACGGCAGCTCTCACCTCATCGTCGATATCGTCGGTGAAAAGCTCCTTTGGAAGCGCTATCCTCATGCCTCGCACAGGTGTTTCCAGCTTCACGGTGAAGCTGCCCGTATCTACCGCAGCGGTGGTAGCGTCGTTTACATCCCTGCCGCAGATGGAATCCAGCACCAGCGCACAGTCATATGCGTCACGGCAGATGGGACCTATCTGGTCAAGGGAGCTTGC
>JAGAKC010000147.1 GCA_017848155.1 Oscillospiraceae bacterium
CACTTACATAACTACTTTCAACAATGCAAGGGGGCTTATCCGTCACATCGACCGTGACGAGCTGTTACAGGTGCTTGTGAAGTCCTATCTTGCTGACTGATCGTTTGAAAGCAATATGAAACTCCGTTTCGGCGGAGTTTTTTTGCACCCCATCAATTATACCCGAAGTAATATTTTCAGCTGATATAACACGGATAGTACACTGGCAGCAGACTTATCGCCGCCCTGCTCCGTGATTTCCTGATCAACATTCTGTTCGTCTGCCATAGTGATTACCTCCATAAAGTTGAGTGTGACTGTTACCGTGCGGCTTTTTTGTCATCAGCACGTTTCGGACGAGTGTCGTCTGCAGGACAATAAAAAAGCACCCCCGAGGAGTGCTTGATTATTCAATTGTAATTAGTCTTGATTAAGGACATCCCAAAATCAAAGAATAGACAAACCGCCTTTTCAGGGGCGGTTTGTCTTTGATGAATATATTTAGCTTGCTTTATCGTTCTTGGTTTTTGTATCAACAGTATGCTGATACTTTTCATCAAGCAGCTTTTCAAGCAGCTCTAATTCATCGGGTTCGTTAGTGTCCAGATTTCCAAAAGGGATTTTTTCCATATCTTTCATACGAATACCTCCTTACATGAATTTTATGCCGCAGTTTCCGCAAACTTTCAAGAAACGCTTTACCACCTCTGCATCTTCATCTTCGTTCAATACTTTGTTTTGATATTCACTTCTGATTTGTTTCAAAGATGAATATGCCTTTTTATAATCAAATGCTTCTGTTTTATAGATAACATTCACTTTTCCAGCATTAGACACAACGGTAATGCCGCCAATATTATCATAAAGCAAAAGCACGCCAATATCCGAATACGAGAATATTTTTGTCGTAGGGTGATTATGTAACAAGTACAGTTCCCTATCTCCGCTTCGGTGCAACATATCCAATGCAAATGGATTTTTAAAAATATTCACGCTCCGAGTACCGCCCAACTCAAACTCATGTTTCAACGTAGTAAGGTTGAACAGAAAAGCGACCTCGTTGCTGTCGTTTTCGTTCATAGATTTGGTTAGCAGTTCGTGATGTAGTTCCTTGAACTTTTGGTTTTGCTGCTGAGAAAAATGTGGAATAGTGGGCGGATTTGCTTTTGATATTGCAACATCGGTAATTGCAATTTTGGTATCACGCGTTTTAGCCTGTTGCAAAATATCACTCCTCCCTATATCCATTATACCACTTCCACCAGATATGTCAAGCACTTTCTTCGGCTCCACCGCCCCATAAGTCCTGACCCTATCCGTCCGATACTTAAGACCATTCTGCTGACAGAAGCCTTTCAGCTCCTTGTTGTACTGGTTGGCTTTCTGCCGCACAGCTCCAGCGCCCTCGGGATCTCCTGCGGCGTCCAGCATATCCGCCTCTGTCTTGCTTTTCCGCACCTTGCGCTCCACCCGATGCTGCAGCATCCGAAGAAAAAGGTATCACCCGGATCCGTACTGAAAAGCTACAAATGATCGCAAATACAAAACGGCAGACACCACTGGGATGTCTGCCGTTTTTCATTTTGTCAGCTCACCACAGTACGCCGTCAAGCTCCTCCATATCGGTGTCAAGGCGCAGGGTAAGGTCGTTATCTGCGAGTGTGAGCGGCACCTCTGCGATAACGGTGTAGTATGCCATGTCACAGGTCCCTATCATCGGCACGGTCCTTTCCAGCACCACCTCATAGTCCCTGCTTACTCCGACAGGCTCAAGGTACACCGAGCCGCTCGATTCCGTAACAGAAGCCACCACCAGCACGTTTTCGGAAAAGAACTCCTCACCGTATCTGGCCGCATAGTCCTCAAGACCCGCATCGGAAAGCTCCGCCGCCGAGCGCAGCGTCCTCGTGCCGATAAAATCGCACTGTGTCCTGTAGATATGTATCGGGCATTCAATCATCCCGTCCTCGTCCAACGAAAGCTCCACGGGGTCTACGGGTACAGCTTCAGCCGACACCTCCGTCACCGCTTCGGGCACATACGCCGACGAAACAGCTCCCGTTTCGGGCAGGTCAGTATTCGGCTCCGCAGGCGGCACGGAAGCACTGCTGTCCCCCGACGAGCCTGCCGACTTTCTTTCACGTGTTATAAAGCGGTAGCCGCACTGCCCCTGCGGAAACTCAACAGTTATCTCGTACACCGCATCGTTTACGATGTGTTCAAGGGAAAGCTCACCCTCTGCGGAAAAATCCACCTTATGCTCCTCGCCGTCCCTGAAATACACCGCAGAAGCTATCTTACCGCCTTCAGCAAGCAGCAGCTTCGGCGCTTCGGCAAGCTCCGCAGCGTCGATGACAGCCTTGATGTGACCGCCCTCGGCAGCCTGCTCTGCGCTCATGGTATCAGTGATGACCGTGCACATCTCGCCGTTGCCTGCGTCATAAGTCCAGCTGTAGCCGCCAACGGAAAGCATAGTCACAGCCGCCACCATCTCGCTCCTTGTTTCAAGACGCAGCACAGGCGGCTCTGTCAGTATCTGCGGCTCTGTCGGCGCAGCCTGCTCCAATGCTATCTCTGTTTCTAACCTGGCGATAGCTTCAGCGCTGCTCGTGTCCCTGCCGTCCGCCGCAGACGAGCCGTTATCAACGCTCGCAGACGAACAGCCTGCCGTAAGCAGCAGCGCCGCAAGCGCGAGTGTCGCAAGTGCAAGTGTCGCATATCTCTTCATAAAAACATCTCCTTAAAAAGAATTGGTCTTACTGCAATTCAACAGTAAAACCAATCAGACAACATAAAGGTTGCACGTCAGCCTATAAATTCCCTTATAAGGGAATTATCGGGCACCAGCCGCCTGTCAACCGAGCAAAGCTCCTTCAGGAAGCGCTCTATATCAGCGTATCTGCCGTAGTCATCGTAGCTCTGCGACGCCTTTGCAAGCTCGGGCAGCAGGATATCACGGTACACCAGCGGCTCATACGGGATGAACGTGTCTATGTCAAAATCCGCTCTGCCCTTGTACGGCATGATGTACTTGCTCTCTCCCGCCTCAACGGAGCGGAAGAATTCAAACGTTTCGGGCAGGTCACGGCCACGGTACAGCTTATCACGGATGAGCCTGCGCATAAGACGTATCTTGGACGGATGCAGCAGGTCGCCGCTTGCCGCTTCGATACGTGTTCTGACGCTGACGTAAACGCAGTTGGTGTAGCTGTCGCTGTCCCCTGTTACCAGCGGATTCAGCGCATGTATGCCCTCAAGGATAACGATGTCGCCCCTGCTTATCTTTAGCGGCATTCCCTTTATGCTCTGCTGCTTTGCAAAGTCAAAGGCAGGCACGTCTATAGCTTCGCATCTGGACAGCCTTTCAAGGTGCTCCCTGAAAAGGTCGACGTCAAGGCGCATGGGCGATTCAAAATCGAACTCACCACGGCTTGCAAGCTCAAGCTCCTCGTCATTCAGGGTCTTGAAGTAGTTATCCATGGATATCGTGTGAGCGCCGCAGCCGTTATCCTTTAAAAGCTGTGCGATACGGCAGGCGCTGGTGGTCTTGCCCGAGCCGCTGGGACCCGAAACAAGCACGACGGGACGCTCGTTGCGCTGAGCGAAGATGCGCTCTGCTGCGGCGTTAAGGCTGTTTGCATAGGCATTCTCGCCCGTAAGTATCATGCGCTCCTCGTCAAGGGACGCACTGTTGAGCTGTTCTACGGAAATGCAGTTCATAATGTTCTCCTGTACAGTTTTCTGTAGTAAAAGCAAAGCGGACAGAAGCCCGTACCGCTCTGTCCGCCGTCAGGTGATGGTCAGCGGGGCTGCACGATGAACTTCATCGCCGTGCGCTCCTCTCCGTCTATCTCCACCGTTGCAAATGCAGGAATGCAGATAAGGTCAACACCCACAAGCGCCATGTAGCTCCTTGCAACAGCAATGGACTTCACCGCCTGGTTTGCGGCACCTGCGCCGACAGCCTGTACCTCGACCTCGCCGTGCTCACGCACGACAGCCGCAATGGCTCCGGCAACGGATTTTGGGACAGAATGAGCCGATACTTTTACTATTTCCATGATATTCACCGATCGCCGCCCCCGTTACAGGTGCGGCACCTTTCCTTTGTTCTTTTGTTCTTTTTGTTCTTTTTTGTTCTTTTTTTACACAGATCATGCAAGCTGAACGGTATGCCTTACCCTTTCTATGGACAGACATCTGCCCGTCTTTGTGTCAGCCTCGATGCACACGCCGTTGATCTCTATATCGCCGCCTGCAAAGATGTGCCGCTTAGGGTAGTAGTTAAGGAACC
>JAGAKC010000148.1 GCA_017848155.1 Oscillospiraceae bacterium
AAAATAAAATCAATAGCGAAATTACATTTGTTTATTGCTGTTGCTAAATCTGAAAAGAAAATTATTAAAATCGCTTGACAAATTAATAATATAGTGATACAATTATAAACGTAAGAACTATACCGCTCACAGAAAAGGAAGTGATGATACTGAACAAGAATATATATAGCCTTGTACTGTCAGACGAAGTAGTGGAGGCTGTGGACAGGCTTGCCCATGCCGCAGGAATAAGTCGTTCGGCTATGATAAACCAGATACTTGCGGAACGGGTCGCCTACATCACGCCCGAAATGAGGCTGAACAATGTCATGACAGCGCTTCAGGATGCGATGAACGAAGGCTTCTCGTTTTTCGAGTAGCCGTCTGTGGGGACGCTGTCCTGCCGCACGGCGCTGAAGTATCGCTACAAGCCTACTGTACGATACTCGGTGGAGCTGAACACCCGTGGCGGCAGGAAAACAGGAGAGCTTAAGGTGTCGTTCAGGACACAGAACGCACAGCTCATAAGCGACCTGACAGGCTTTTTCCGATGCTGGGCGGCTCTGGAGCAGCATTATATCTCATCAAGGCTGTCGCAGGACATATCCTACACCATCGAAAACGGCAGGTTCACAAGAGCGCTCGCTCTCCCCTACGGCTCCACCTCTGACGAGCTGCTGGGCGCTGTGGTGGCGGACTACATGGCGATGTTCGACGGCGCCATGAAGCAGTATTTCGCACTCCTGCCCGACACGGGCGCAGCTGCTGCGGCTGCGGAGAGAAGCTACACCGCCGACCTTGCAAAGCAAAGGACCATCATCTGACGATGTATACTATTATTTATAAAGGAGGACAAACACATGAATCCGAACAAGTTTACCCAGAAATCCATTGATGCCATCCAGGCGGCACAGGACCTGTCCATAAGCTATCAGAACAACTGTGTCGAGCAGGAGCACCTGCTGTATGCGCTGCTGTCGCAGGACGG
This sequence comes from Oscillospiraceae bacterium, assembly GCA_017848155.1. Taxonomy (GTDB): domain Bacteria; phylum Bacillota; class Clostridia; order Oscillospirales; family Ruminococcaceae; genus CAG-115. The sequence continues at coordinate 968 of JAGAKC010000148.1, forward strand.
CGGACTTGTGCCGCAGATACTGACAAGGATGAATATAGACGCAGCGGCAGTGGAGCAGGCTGCGCTGAAATTCGTCGAGGGTCTGTCACGTGTTACGGGCAGCGGCAGAGAGGCAGGAAAGATATTCGTGTCCCCCGACCTTGACAAGGTACTTACCGAGGCCGAAGCACAGGCGGAGCGCATGAAGGACGAATATGTTTCGGTGGAGCACCTGTTTATTGCGCTGGTGGAAAAGGCAGGAAGCTCAGTTGCAGGCATCTGCAAGAGCTTCGGCATCGAAAAGACAAAGCTTCTGAAAGCGCTGTCCGACATACGTGGCAGCCAGAGAGTGACCTCACAGAATCCCGAGGAAACGTATGACGTGCTGAAAAAATACGGTCAGGACCTTGTGGAGCTTGCCCGTCAGAATAAGCTCGACCCTGTTATCGGCCGTGACAGCGAGATAAGGAATGTGGTGCGCATACTGTCAAGAAAGACAAAGAACAACCCCTGCCTTATCGGTGAGCCGGGCGTCGGAAAGACCGCCATCGCAGAGGGACTTGCGCTGCGTATAGTGCGTGGTGATGTACCCACGAATCTGCGTGATGTAAAGCTGTTTTCGCTGGATATGGGCGCACTTATCGCAGGCGCAAAGTATCAGGGCGAGTTTGAGGAGCGCCTTAAGGCAGTGCTTCAGGAGGTAAAAAAAGCAGAGGGCAGGATACTGCTCTTCATCGACGAGATACACCTTATCGTCGGCGCAGGAAAATCGGGCGGTGCGATGGACGCAGGCAACCTGCTGAAGCCGATGCTCGCACGCGGCGAGCTGCACTGTATCGGTGCGACCACCCTCGACGAATACAGCAAGTACATCGAAAAGGACCCTGCCCTTGAAAGACGCTTCCAGACAGTGCTGGTGGACGAGCCTACCGTGGAGGACGCTATCTCTATCCTGCGTGGCTTAAAGGAGCGCTACGAGGTATTCCACGGCGTAAAGATACACGACAATGCGCTCATCGCCGCAGCAACTCTCTCAAACCGCTATATCACCGACCGTTTCCTGCCCGACAAGGCAATAGACCTTGTGGACGAGGCATGCGCAATGATACGCACCGAGATGGACAGCATGCCTGCGGAGCTTGACGAGATAAGCCGCAGCATCATGCAGCACGAGATAGAGGAGGCCGCACTTAAAAAGGAAACGGACAAGCTGTCCATGGAGCACCTTGCGGATATACAGAAGGAGCTTGCGGAGATGCGTGAAAGGTTCTCTGCGATGAAGGCAAAGTGGGACAACGAAAAGACCGCCATCACAAGGGTGCAGGAGCTGCGCAAGGAGATAGAGCAGACAAATGCGGACATCGAAAAGGCAAAGCTCGAATACAACCTCAACAAGGCGGCGGAGCTGCAATACGGAAAGCTGCCGCAGCTGCAGAACGACCTTGCAAAGGAAGAGGAGCTTGCGGAAGCGGCAAAGGCTGATTCGCTGCTGCGTGACAAGGTGACCGAGGAGGAGATAGCACGCATCGTCGGCCGCTGGACAGGCATACCTGTTGCAAAGCTCGTTGAGGGCGAAAGGCAGAAGATACTTGCTCTTGGCGATACGCTGCACAAGCGTGTCATCGGTCAGGACGAGGCCGTAGACCGTGTGACAGAAGCCATCATGCGCTCCCGTGCAGGCATCAACGACCCGAAAAAGCCGCTCGGCTCGTTCCTGTTCTTAGGTCCGACAGGCGTAGGTAAGACAGAGCTTGCAAAGGCGCTTGCCGAAGCGCTCTTCGACGATGAGCACAACATCGTGCGCCTTGACATGAGCGAATATATGGAGAAATACAGCGTTTCAAGGCTCATAGGAGCGCCTCCCGGATATGTAGGCTACGAGGAGGGCGGACAGCTGACCGAGGCGGTGCGCAGAAAGCCGTACTCCGTGGTGCTGTTCGATGAGGTGGAAAAGGCTCACCCCGATGTGTTCAACGTGCTTTTACAGGTGCTGGACGACGGCCACATCACCGACAGTCAGGGCAGAGTGGTGGACTTCAAGAACACCATCATAATCCTCACCTCGAACCTCGGCTCGCAGTTCATACTTGAGGGCATCGACGAGAACGGCGAGATTACCGATGAGGCAAGAGAGAACGCTGACGCACTGCTGAAAAAGTCGTTCCGTCCCGAGTTCCTCAACCGTCTTGACGAGATAGTATTCTACAAGCCGCTGACAAAGACCGAGATATTCGGTATAATAGACCTGCAGACAGCAGGACTCAAAAAGCGTCTTAAGGACAAGCAGCTTGGTCTTGATATCAGCGAGGAGGCTAAGACCTTTATCGTTGAGGCAAGCTACGACCCCGTTTACGGCGCAAGACCTCTCAAGAGGTATATGACCCGTCACCTTGAAACGCTCATAGCAAGAGAGATACTTGCCGACAGGCTGAAGCAGGGCGACACCATCAGCATAGGTGTAAAGGACGGCGCACTTGCTGTTTTATAATTGCACAGGATATCCCCCTGATCATAGCAGGGGGATATTTATGTTCTGAAATACTAAAGCATTTAAGCGTCACAGTCGCTTATTGTCGCTTATTCGTCAATATCCGCAGATGTTCAAAAAAGTTAACAAAAAATTTATTTTGACATGGTAGAATACATAGTATGTGAGAGTATGCTTACTCTGTGGTAATTTACGGTCAAGGTCAGGTGATGAAAGCTGAAAACAGGACTTATACTGGAGGGCGGCGCTGTGCGTGGAATATTCACCGCAGGCGTGCTTGACAGGCTGATGGAAAACGGCGTGTATCTGCCGTATGTCATAGGAGTTTCCGCAGGC
>JAGAKC010000149.1 GCA_017848155.1 Oscillospiraceae bacterium
CAGGTACGGGGCAGAGCGTTGAGGTGTACGCAGAGGACGAGGATATAGCACTGCTTCAGTCACAGCGTGAAAAGCTGACAAGACGGGTTATGCTGCCGCAGTTCGTGTACGGCCCGGTAAGACAGGGCGATGAGCTTGGCTGTATAGAATTCAGCATAGGCGAAACGGTGGTAAAGACCTGCCCCCTGTACGCAAAAAGCAGCGTGACCGTCACCGAAGAGGAGCTTTCCCTGTGGCAGAAGGTCCTTTCAAAATTCGGGATATATATTTAGTATTTGCGGAGGTATTCACCTCCATTACATATTTACCGCCGTGAGGCGGAGAACGGAGAAAAAATGGAAAAGATAAGAATACAGAAGATAATCGCAGACAGCGGCTACTGCTCACGCAGAAAGGCAGAGGAGCTTATCTCGCAGGGGCTTGTGACGGTAAACGGCAGGGGCTGCTCCCTCGGCGACAAGGCTTCGCCCATGAACGACCTTATCAAGGTGGGAGATAACATTATTTCTGCTGAGCGTGCCGAAAAGCGTTATATCATGCTCAATAAGCCGAGAGGCTATGTCACTTCCATGGCAGACGAAAAGGGCAGACGCATCGCAGCAGAGCTGCTCACTGATGTGCAGGAGCGTGTCTATCCTGTCGGCAGGCTTGACAGAAATTCTGAGGGTCTGCTGATATTCACAAACGACGGAGAGTTTGCGAATGATATCATGCATCCATCACGCCATGTGGCAAAGACCTACCGTGTTACCATCGACGGCAGGGTAAACGAGGAGCAGCTTTCAAGGCTCATGGCAGGCGTGGAGATAGAGGAAGGCGTATGGACGCTGCCCTGTACAGTTGAAGTGCTGACAGAGGGCGCAGAGCGCACCGTACTTCGCTTTGTCATAAAGGAAGGCAGAAACCGTCAGATACGCCGTATGTGCGAGGCTGTCGGACTTCAGGTGGGCAGGCTCCGCAGGACTGCTGTGGGTGGTGTGAAGCTCGGTATGCTGAAGCCCGGTGAATACCGTGACCTTACAAAGGAGGAGCTGAGAAAGCTCCGCACGGCTGTCGGCAAGGGCGTAAAGCAGGGCAGAGGCTGAGAGAGGAGCTTACATATATGGTAGAGATAATCCAGAATAAGCAGAATACAGAAAAGATAGAGTTCAATGCGTCTGAAAACGGAAAGGTACTCGGAAAATGCGCTGGTGTGCTGACAGGCGACACATTCGTTTTCGATGAGCTGGAGTGTGATGACTTCTTCGTGGACGGTCTTGTGAGAGCTATACTGAATCTTATGGACCTTCATGGCATTGAAAAGGCACGCTTCGATTTTACTGATGAGGCACAGCTGAAGCGTCTGAAAAGCTGGGGGTTTGTGTATAATGACGAAAAATCCATAGAAAACATCGCCGAATTTTTCGCTAATAATAAAAAATGTACAAAAATGTGATTTTGTCTTGTTATTTTCGTCACAATATAGTATAATTAATATGGAATATTTTTAAATATGGGAGAACTATGCCTTTTTTGGGCATGGTGTTTCTCATTTAATTACATGGAGGGCATAAAATGGCGTTTTCAAAGACTTTAGCTGAGATGGAACAGAATATTCCTGACAGCGACGCAAGAAAAAGACTCACCGCACTTTTCGATGAGGACAGCTTCAGAGAGCTGGACAAGTTCATGTCCGCTGACGGCGAGGTAAGCTCCGTCGTTATCGGATACGGTACGGTAATGGGCGCATCCGCATACGCTTTCGCACAGGATGTCAGTGTAAAGGGTGGTGCAGTGAATAAGAGCGCAGCACTCAAGATAAAGAAGGTCTATGAGCTGGCTGCAAAGAACGGCGTTCCCGTTGTCGGCTTCTTCGATTCCAAGGGCGGCGACATAAACGAGGGCATGGCTGTTCAGGCTGCTTACGGCGACATCATCAAGGCATCTGCGGCTATCTCGGGCGTAGTTCCCCAGATCGCAGTAGTTTGCGGTGTGTGCGCAGGCGCAGCTGCTATGGTAGCTTCCATGGCTGATATCACCATCATGACAGAAAAGGCAGAGCTGTTCATGACAGCTCCCTTCAATACACCCGACGGTAAGCTCGAGGGTGCGGGCACAGCAGCCAACGCAGCAAAGGCAGGCGTTTGCGATATTCTCGCAAAGGACGATGCTGACGCTGTTGCAAAGGCAAAGAAGCTGATCGCTGTAATGCCTGCAAACAATATCTCCCTTGCGGGAAACGACGACTTCGCCGCAAACGACGATGTTATCTCCGCTTCCATGAAGGGCGAGGCTCTTGCAGCAGCTATCGCTGACAAGAACTCCGTTGTTGAGCTTGGTGCAGAGTTCGGTACAGCAGCTTATTCAGCTATCGCAAGTATCAACTGGGCAACTGTTGCTATCGTTGCCACAGACAAGGCTGCAAAGCTCACCGCACAGGACTGCGCTAAGATCGCACGCTTCGTTCAGCTTGCCGATGTATTCTCCATCCCCGTTATCACCATCATCGATACAGAGGGCTTTGAGCCTTCCAGTGCTGCTGAGCTTGCAGGAAGCACACGTGACTGCGCAAAGCTCGCTCAGGTATACGCTACCGCAACGACGGTAAAGGTGAACCTCATTAAGGGCAAGGCTTATGGCGCTTCTTACACCGCATTTGACAGTGCTGACATCTCCTATGCATGGGAGAATGCCGCTATTGCTCCTATGTCCCCTGAGGCTGCAAAGGTATTCATGGGCGACGAGATCGAAACTACTCCTTTCGCTGCGGCGGCACTCGGCATGATCGACGGCGTTATTGCTGCCGATGATACAAGGGACGCTGTGGCATCCGCAGTAGAGATGTGCTCCGGCAAGAGAGTGCTCGCTCCTTCCAGAAAGCATGCTAACTTCGTATTCTGATAAATACAGATAATACAGACATTCTAAATAA
>JAGAKC010000150.1 GCA_017848155.1 Oscillospiraceae bacterium
GTAGGGCTTTACCTCGGGCGGACTGTAGAACTCCGCAGCAGTTGGGATGATCATGCTGTACACATTTACATCGCTGCCCAGCGCCTTTTTATACTTGTTGATGACCTTCGCATACGCTTCGCCCACGTCATAGCTGCCGCCGTACAGCATCAGCGCACGTGTTTCTGCACCGCTGCCTATAACGACTACGCCGTTGTTCTTGAACTCCACCGCTCCGCCGTCGTTGTCGGCTTCCTCTGTTTCGGGCGGCGCTATCTGTTCGTTTCCTGTTTCGGCAGTTTCGGCAGTTACCACATCCTCAACAGTTTCCACGCTCTCCGCAGTTTCAGCGACCTCCGCCGTTTCAGTACTTTCAGCGTCGGGCACAGTGCTCTCGTCAGGCTTCTGGGTCTGCACAGGCGCAGTGGTGACAGGCTTCTCCTCGGGCACGATGAGGTTGCCCACGCCATGTATCTTTATCTCGTCCTTGCGCAAGCCGTTCATCTCACGCAATGCCGCAGACATCTCCATAAGGTCGTCACGGAACGGCACAGTATCGCTGAACCAGGTGCTGATGCCCTCGGTGAACTCTCCGCTGAAATAGCTCTCGGGAGTGAACTCGGGGAACTTTGCAAGCTCACGCTTTTCAAGCTCCGAAACAGTGCTCCTCGGGAATACCAGCAGCGCCATAGCTATCGACTCGAACACTATCAGCGTTATCACGAGATAGAACATATTCATGGCGCTCCTGCGCCTTGAGGGTCTGCCCTCGTTATATTTCTTTTCGTATTTCGGTTTCATGCATTACCTCTGTCACATCAGAATCTGAGATACAGGAACGGGTTGTTGGTATTGCCTATCAGCAGCAGCGTGCAGGCTATCAGGAGCGCTGCGGCGCAAAGCGTTTTTGCAGCAGTCATCAGCACCGCAAAGCCTGCGCCCCTGCGGCCGCTGACAGCGTCGTCGTAGAAGCTGCGGATAAAGCGTCCGAACGGAACACAGCACACCACCGCCACCAGAAGCAGCCACAGATTTCCCGTAAGCTCGTTCTGGGTGACGAAATCCCAGCCGCCTGCGGAGCCGCCGCCAAACAGTACCTTCACGAACTGCGAAAGCCGTCCGAGGTCGGTAAAGTAGAATATCACCCAGCCCATCACTATCAGGAAAAGGCTGTACAGGTGCAGTACCACAGGGAATATCTTGTCACGCACCTTGAGCAGCGTGTATTTTTCCAGCATTATGATGATGCCGAAATACACTCCCCACAGCACGAAGTTCCAGCTTGCGCCGTGCCACAGACCCGTAAGGAACCAGACGGTCATGATGTTGAACGGCTGATGGCGGCGGTTTCCGCCCATAGGGATGTACACATAATCACGGAAGAACGAGCCGAGGGATATGTGCCACCTGCGCCAGAATTCGGTGATGGTGGAGGATATGTAGGGATAGTTGAAGTTCTCATTAAAATGGAAGCCGAAGCAGCGTCCCATGCCTATCGCCATATCGGAATAGCCCGAAAAATCGAAGTATATCTGGAACGTATATGCGAGGATGCCGAGCCACGCACCACCCGTCGTAAGCGCATTAAGGTCGCCGTCGAGGAAGCGTGAGGATATCTCGGAAAGCTGGTTTGCGAGAATCACCTTTTTGCCGAGTCCCACAAGGAAGCGGAAGCTGCCCTCTGCAACATCGTCAAAGGTTATCGTGCGGCAGTTTATCTCACGTGCTATGGTCTCATAGCGCACGATAGGACCTGCGATAAGCTGCGGGAACATGGATATGTACAGCAGCAGGTTCACAAAGCTCTTCTGTACAGCGGAATTTCCACGATACACGTCGATGATGTACGACATGCACTGGAACGTGAAAAAGCTTATGCCGATCGGCAGCGCTATCTTAGGCTGCGGTATGCCGAAGCCAAGCAGGTTTATGCTCTCGATAAGGAAATCGGTGTACTTGAACACAGCTATGACAGCGATATTGAGCACTACGCCCACGATAAGCGCAGCCTTTGACCTGCGCCTGCCCCTGCATATCAGCAGACCTATGATGTAGTTCATCAGAACGCTCGCTATCATGAGCACGATATATATCGGCTCGCCCCACGCATAGAATATCAGCGAAAATACCACCAGCACGCCGTTCTGCAGGACATGCCTGTTCACAGGCTCTGCGTAATGTCCGCCCCTGCCCGCGCTGCGCACAGCCGCAAGGTCGCCGCACCGTGCCAGCGCATAGCACAGCGCTATCGCAGGAATAAATATGTACAAAAAGAATAGATCTGCAAAAATCATGCCGTTCCCCCGTATCACACAGAATATGCCCCACGGCTGTGAGGCATACAGATGTCATTTTTTATGTCCCTGATGAGGGGCATAGCTATACTTCCCCTGTAATAAATACGACGCTGTCTGTTTTTCTCCGTCGCACTTCCCCAATATAATCATTATAACCCTTTAAGTCGCAAAAGTCAATACAAAAAGCATTTTTTTCCCGAAATTCTGACAAAAAAAGGCACAAAAAATATCCCCGACAAAACACAAGTCCTGCCGGGGAGAGGATCATTCTGACGGAGTCGGTCCGTTTTCAGGATCAGGCTCTTTATAGTCCATGTCGTACTCAAGGGTATCAAGGTACCTGTCGGTATCGACGGGCATATTCTTCTTTTTAAGACGTGCAGCTGCGAACTCTGCCACCAGCATGTAGATGACAGCAAACACGGGAACTCCCAGCAGCATACCGGGAATACCGAACAGTCCGCCGCTCACGATTATTGCGATAAGCACCCAGATAGCGGGAAGTCCGACTGTTTCGCCGAAA
>JAGAKC010000151.1 GCA_017848155.1 Oscillospiraceae bacterium
AGATGTACGGCGAGGCTGTTGCAGTTGCTTCATCTGCTGACAAGACCTTCTCATATATTCCTGATTGTTCTGACCTCGATATCCCTGAGGATGCAGATTACGTTTACATCTGCGAAAACAACACTATCTACGGTACAAAGTTCTGGGAACTCCCCAACACAAAGGGCAAGGATCTCGTTTCCGACGTATCCTCCTGCTTCCTGTCCGAGCCTGTTGATGTAAGCAAGTATGCTGTTATCTACGGCGGCGTTCAGAAGAATGTAGGCCCTGCAGGCGTCGTTATCGCTATCATCCGTGAGGATCTTATCACTGACGATGTTCTCCCCGGCACTCCCACAATGCTCAAGTGGAAGACACAGGCTGACAATGGCTCCCTGTACAACACACCTCCCTGCTACGGTATCTACATCTGCGGCAAGGTATTCAAGTGGATCAAGAAGATGGGCGGCCTTGAGGCTATGAAGGCTCACAACGAGAAGAAGGCTAAGATCCTGTATGATTTCCTCGACAGCAGCAAGCTGTTCAAGGCTACAGTAGAGCCTAAGGATCGTTCTCTGATGAACGTTCCCTTCGTTACAGGCAACGATGAGCTGGACGCTAAGTTCGTAAAGGAAGCTAAGGCAGCAGGCTTTGAGAACCTTAAGGGTCACCGTTCCGTTGGCGGTATGAGAGCTTCCATCTACAACGCTATGCCTATCGAGGGCGTTGAGAAGCTCGTTGACTTCATGAAGAAGTTTGAGGCTGAGAACGCATAAGTTACTCTGTCAACCGAATCTATCATCAGTCCTGCGAGAGCAGGGCTGATTTCGGATTTATATATTGATATATAATGATGCATAAGGAGAGAATACCAATGTACAATATTCTTACACTCAACAAGATCGCTTCCTGCGGTACAGACCTGTTCGACAAGAGCAAGTACACCTTCGGCGAGGACGTAAAGGATCCCGATGCAGTGCTGGTACGTTCCGCTTCCATGCACGAGATGGAGCTTCCCGATAATCTGCTTGCTATCGCAAGAGCAGGCGCAGGCATAAACAATATCCCGATCGACAAGTGCAGCGAGAAGGGTATCGTTGTATTCAACACACCCGGCGCAAACGCAAACGCTGTTAAGGAGCTCGTACTCTGCGGTCTGTTCCTTGCTTCCAGAAAGGTAGCGGCTTCTATGGAATGGCTCAAGACTCTCAAGGGCGAGGGCGACAATGTGGGCAAGCTCGTAGAAAAAGGCAAGAGCCAGTTTGCAGGTCCCGAGATCAAGGGCAAGAAGCTGGGCGTTATCGGCCTCGGCGCTATCGGTGCACTGGTTGCCAATGCAGCCGTTGACCTCGGTATGGAGGTATACGGTGCTGACCCGTTCCTTTCCGTTGACGGTGCGATCCACCTCTCCGACAAGGTAAACTACGTTAAGAGCAACAAGGAGATCTTCGAGAAGTGCGACTATATCACACTCCACGCTCCTGCTACTGCTGAAACAAAGGGCATGATCAATGCCGAGTCCATCGCTGCGATGAAGAAGAACGTTCGTATCCTGAACTTCGCACGTGCTGATCTGGTAGACAGCAAGGCTATCATCGATGCACTCGCAAACGGCGGTATGGCTGCTTATGTTACAGACTTCGTTACAGACGATCTGATCGGTATCGACGGCGTTACAGCAATGCCCCACCTCGGCGCTTCCTCTCCCGAGAGCGAGGACAACTGCGCAGTAATGGCAGTAAACGAGATCAAGGCTTACCTCGAGAAGGGCGACATCATCAACAGTGTGAACTTCCCGAACGTTGTTGTTCCCATGGCAGGCGACACAAAGATCTGCGTACTGCACAAGAACGTTGAGGGCATCCTCAACAACCTGACAGGTAAGGTTTCCGCAGCAGGCATGAACATCGAGAACATGGTATGCAAGTCCAGAAAAGAGCTTGCTTACACCGTACTCGACGTTACAGGCGGCACAGACGGTATCGAAACAACACTCAAGGGTGTTGACAGCGTTATCGCAGTAAGAGTTATCAAATAATTCTATAAGCCACGCTCCCCGCAGATGACTGCGGGGAGTTTTTTTGTGCACAAAAGTTGAGGTTCGAAGCCCCGACACTGTCGGGGGCCGGAGGAAAGAAAACATTTCGGTGAACTGTTTTCTGACGACGGGCGAAGGTATGTTAGCTTGAGAGCGGGGAGGCGAAGCAAGCGTTACATACCGAGTGACCGCAGCGAGTTAATTTTTATAAAATTTACGAGCCAGAAGAACCCCTCTCTCGCTACCATTA
>JAGAKC010000152.1 GCA_017848155.1 Oscillospiraceae bacterium
ATCCTCCAGCGCATTGATCTCCTTTGCCGTCCTTCCGACCTTCAGAGCAAGATATTCGCTGGCATTGTTCTTGGCGAGTACAATCTGTGCAAGACCCTCTCCTCGCTGCGGCACAACAAATTTCACGGCATGTCCCGCTTTTTCACGGAGCAGCTGTGTTACAAGCTCCATGTCCTCGAATTGTTCATCAATGTATATCTCTTTCGGAATATCGTCCTTGTCAGGGTAATAGCTGAGCAGGAAATCACGCCGCATGACCGACGGGTCATATTCGTCGCCTATGAAGAAATTCTCCTTATCCACCAGTCTGCCGCCACGGTATTTCACCACTGCAACGCTTGCAAGGCTGATGTTCTGTGCAAGTGCTACGATATCGTAGTCATCGGTCTTGTAGTCGAATATCTTCTGTGTGTTGTGCAGGCGGGCTATCGCCTGTATCCTGTCACGCAGCTTTGCCGCCTTTTCAAACTCAAGATTTTCGGCAGCCTCCTCCATCTCTGTGCGGAGCTGCTCGGCGGATTTCTGGCTGCCGTCCTTCAGATACTGCAGCGCTTCGTCGATTATCCTTTTGTATTCCTCTGATGATATCTTGCCCCTGCATACTCCCATGCATTTTTTTATGTGCAGATTAAGGCATGGGCGCTCCTTGCCGAAATCCATAGGAAAGCTCTTGCGGCAGGTGGGCAGCTGGAATATGGTGTTTGCTTCTTCTACTGCCTGCTTCACAGTGAAGCCGCTGGTAAACGGTCCGAGATAATCGGCATGCGTGTCGTTTGTATTGAGCGCATAGCTTATTCTCGGATAAGCACCATGGGATATCTTTATATAGTTATACCCCTTATCGTCTTTGAGCAGTATATTGTACTTCGGCTTGTGCAGCTTTATCAGACTACATTCAAGCACAAGTGCGTCAAGCTCGCTGGGGCACACGATAAAATCAAAGTCGTAGATGTTGCTTACAAGCTTTATCGTCTTTGCGGAATGGCTCGCATCACTGCGGAAATATGAGGTCACGCGGTTTTTCAGCGCCTTTGCCTTTCCGACATAAATGATCTTCCCGGTCTTGTCCTTCATAAGATATACTCCGGGGCTGAGGGAGAGTCTGTTTGCCTTTTCCCTCAGATGATCAATTCGTTCGTTCACGGCTGTATTCACTCCGTTTCAAAACATTATTAATCACTCTACATTGTACCATCTTTCATTAAAAAATACAAGTGCTGCGGGAAAATATTTTGTCTGTATTTGCTGTATGGTAAAAAATGTCACGCGGATGATTAATATTTGTATAAGTGAGCAATACTTATACATTATGTAATTATGGTATAATTGTACAAAAAAACAGACTTTTTGAAAGAAAAATTTGGCTTTGTAGTTTTTTGAGAATTTATGCTTTACAGGGGCGTTTTTTTGGCTAAAACTAAGGCGTTTTTTTGGCAATTGACTATTGACAAAAAAATCTGGATGTTGTATAATACTATAATGTATCATAATGGATATGTGTGCGAAAAGTGCGTTTTTTGGTGACTTTATCAGTTGATTTTTCCATCTTCTGGAACCGCACACAGGCCATTGCGGAAATAAATTAAGGAGTGATAAAGCCGATGGTGAATGTAAAGCCCGTACAGCTCGGAAAAAACACCCGAATGAGTTTTTCCAAGATCAATGAGGTCATCGAAATGCCGAACCTCATCGGAATCCAGAAGGACTCTTATGAGTGGTTTCTCTCGGAAGGTATCAAGGAAGTGTTCAAGGATGTTTCCCCGATCACCGATTCCAACGGAAAATTTGAACTCTCGTTTATAGACCACCGTCTTGACGACAAAACAAAGTACACGATCGAGGAGTGCAAGGAGCGTGACGCTACCTATGCCGCACCTCTGCGTGTGACTGCCCGCCTGCTCAGCAAGGAAACAGGCGAGATCATGGATAATGAGATATTCATGGGTGATCTGCCTCTCATGACAGAAAGCGGTACCTTTGTCATCAACGGCTCAGAGCGTGTCGTAGTATCTCAGCTGGTGCGTTCGCCCGGTGTTTACTACGGCTTTGACTACGATAAAACAGGTAAGAAGCTGTTCAAGGCTACCGTTATCCCTAACAGAGGTGCGTGGCTGGAGTACGAGATGGACTCCAACGATGTATTCTATGTTCGTATCGATAAGAACAGAAAGATCCCCGCAACGACCTTCCTGCGCTCTATCGGCCTTTCCAGCAACGAGGAGCTTAAGGCGAAGTTTGGCGAGGATGACCGTATCATCCGCACTATCGAGGATAAGGACAGCACTCAGAACAGAGAAGAAGCGCTGCTTGAGGTGTACAAGAAGCTGCGTCCCGGCGAGCCCCCTACGGTAGAGTCTGCGCAGAACCACCTCAACACACTGTTCTTTGACGCAAGAAGATACGACCTTTCCAGATTCGGTCGTTACAAGTACA